>NZ_ARWE01000001.1:2100000-2387500 GCF_000384395.1 Geopsychrobacter electrodiphilus DSM 16401 | reverse complement strand
CTCATCAGGTGAAGCGACTTGCTCGCCGAGCCGAAGGGGGTCGCAGAGAATCGGCGGTAGCGACTGTTTACTAAAAACACAGCACTCTGCAAACTCGTAAGAGGAAGTATAGGGTGTGACGCCTGCCCGGTGCCGGAAGGTTAAGGGGATGTGTTAGCGCAAGCGAGGCACTGAACCGAAGCCCCGGTAAACGGCGGCCGTAACTATAACGGTCCTAAGGTAGCGAAATTCCTTGTCGGGTAAGTTCCGACCTGCACGAATGGCGTAACGACTTCCGCACTGTCTCAACCAGGGACTCAGCGAAATTGAATTGGCGGTGAAGATGCCGTCTACCCGCGGCAAGACGGAAAGACCCCGTGAACCTTTACTATAGCTTGGCAGTGATATTCGGGACAGCATGTGTAGGATAGGTGGGAGACTTTGAAGCTGGCACGCTAGTGTCGGTGGAGTCGTCCTTGAAATACCACCCTTGTTCTTCTGGATGTCTAACCTAGGTCCATTATCTGGATCGGGGACACTGCCTGGTGGGTAGTTTGACTGGGGCGGTCGCCTCCTAAATTGTAACGGAGGCGCGCGAAGGTTCCCTCAGGCTGATTGGAAACCAGCCGAAGAGTGCAAAGGCATAAGGGAGCTTGACTGCAAGACATACACGTCGAGCAGGTACGAAAGTAGGTCTTAGTGATCCGGCGATTCTGTATGGAAGGGTCGTCGCTCAACGGATAAAAGGTACTCCGGGGATAACAGGCTTATCTCCCCCAAGAGTTCACATCGACGGGGAGGTTTGGCACCTCGATGTCGGCTCATCACATCCTGGGGCTGAAGCAGGTCCCAAGGGTTTGGCTGTTCGCCAATTAAAGTGGTACGCGAGCTGGGTTTAAAACGTCGTGAGACAGTTTGGTCCCTATCTGCCGTGGGCGTAGGAGATTTGAGAGGATCTGTTCCTAGTACGAGAGGACCGGAATGGACGAACCACTGGTGTTCCTGTTGTCTCGCCAGAGGCATCGCAGGGTAGCTATGTTCGGAAAGGATAACCGCTGAAAGCATCTAAGCGGGAAGCCCACCTCAAGACGAGATCTCCCTGGGGGTTTGCCCCCCTGAAGGTCCGTTGGAGACTACAACGTTGATAGGCCGGATGTGTAAGCACAGCAATGTGTTCAGCTTACCGGTACTAATTGACCGTGAGGCTTGACCATATAGTCTTTTTATCAAGTTTTTCAGACTTTGCCATTGATCAGTCAATGCAATCGTAAACCAGTTTTAAGGTTTTCGGTGGCTATAGCGTAGGGGTCACACCTGTTCTCATCCCGAACACAGAAGTTAAGTCCTACCGCGCCAATGATACTGCATGGGAAACTATGTGGGAAAGTAGGTCGCTGCCGAAATTATTTGAAAAGCCCCTTCAAATCGAAGGGGCTTTTTCTTATGTCGAAAATTTGAACTGAAAAAAGCCATTGATTCAACAGAATCAACGGCTTTTTTTATTTAGCTAGCAGACCTTACCCCCCTCTCGAACTTTACCCCCGATCAGCATCAAGTAAATAAGCTTTAATTTTACGATGTAAATTTGACCTCTCGAGGCCGATTTCTTCGGCAGTACGAGAAATATTCCAGTTATTTTCTTCTAACTTTTGTTTCAAGAATTGTTTCTCGAATATTTCCTTGGCCTCTCTATATGATGAAATGGATATGTTTCCAAGGGTCATCTCGGCATCAGAAATATCGGAGGTATTTTTTATCGATTCGGGAAGGTGCTCATATTCGATCACAGGTTCAGGGGTCATAATGACCATTCGCTCAATTAAATTTTTTAATTCTCGGATATTTCCTGGCCAGTTGTAGCTAACTAAAGCTTGTAATGCGACAGGTGAAAGGCATTTGATTTCACGGCTCTCCTGGCTGCAAAAATAATTTAAGAAGTGATTTGACAATAGTGAGATATCATCTTTTCGTTCTCTGAGTGGAGGAACGTGGAAAGGGAGTACATTAAGTCTGAAATAAAGATCCTCTCTAAAATGGCCATCGCGAATTTCAGATTCAAGATTTTTATTTGTGGCGGCAATGACACGTACATCGACCTCGATTGTGCGATTGCCACCGACCCTTTCAAATTTCCTTTCCTGAAGAATACGTAATATTTTGGCTTGAGTCTTTAGGCTCATGTCTCCGATTTCATCAAGAAAAAGAGTGCCATTATGGGCCTGATCAAATTTTCCCTTTCTTGCGACTGTAGCACCGGTAAAGGCCCCTTTTTCATGACCAAAAAGTTCAGATTCAATCAATTCTTCAGGAATTGCGGCACAGTTTACTTCTACAAAAGATTGTCCAACGCGTGTGGATTGATGATGAATCGCGCGGGCGACTAGTTCTTTCCCTGTTCCATTTTCACCGGTGATCAGTACCCAACCATTACTGGGCGCGGCTATGTCGATCTGTTTTTTCAATCGAAGAATCGGGATACTTGCCCCGATCATATCGTGTGTTTTATTGATTTTAGCCTTCAACGCCTGATTCTCAGCCAATAACTGACCTACTTTCATCGCGTTCTGGATGCTCAGAAGGATTTTTTCAAGAGACAAGGGTTTTTCTATAAAATCATAGGCTCCCAGGTGAGTCGCTTTCACTGCGGTCTCTATATTGCCATGGCCACTCATCATGATGATTGACTGATGTGGTCTGAGTTCCTTAATTCTGGACAAAGCCTCAATACCATCTATCCCCGGCATCCAGATATCGAGCAATATTAAATCGGGGTCTTCTTCCTGGGCCATTCGAATTGCATCTTCACCGTTGCCGGCAAAAAGTGTCCGATAGCCTTCATCCTGCAAAATACCTTCAAGACTGAGGCGGATGCTCTCCTCGTCATCAACTATAAGTATGGTTTCCATGTGCTGTCCTGATCAGGTTGATTGCGGTTTAATCACAGGGAGTTCGATCGTAAACTTCGCTCCTTGCGGGAAGTTGTTGCGGACGCGGATGTAGCCGTTGTGGTCCGATATGATGGTTGAGACAATAGCTAATCCAAGGCCCGTCCCCGATTTTTTTGTCGAAAAATAGGGTTCAAATAGTCGTTCTTTATCTTCGGGGGGGATTCCACATCCTTGATCAGCAACCGATAGTGTAATGATCTGTAAATCGCTGTTATAGGAGGTTTCGATATCTATTTGTCCTTGGTTGTCACTGGCTGCGACCGCATTTTCTATGAGATTGATCATAACACGTTTCAATTGCTCCCGGTCCAGATTGGCGGTCGGCATCACTGGCTCTCTAGTGAAGTTGAATTTGATTTGTTTGTGTCCTTCCTGATAGAGGACCAGGGTCTCTTCGATAATGTCATTGAGGTTGCAAGGAGCAGGATTGGTTGCTGGCATGCGTGCAAAGTTTGAAAACTCATTAACTAACTTTTTGAGTTCATCAACCTGAGTAATAATCATCTGAGTACATTCATCAAAAACAGTATCTTCTTTGCTGAAATGTTGAAGATAGCGGCGTCTTAACCTTTGAGCCGAGAGTTGTACCGGGGTGAGAGGGTTTTTTATTTCGTGAGCTATACGTCTGGCGACCTCCCGCCATGCTGCCATCCTTTGTGCTTTGACGAGTCCAGTCAAGTCATCAAATACAACAACTGTTCCCATAAAGTCCCCTTGCTCGTTCTTGAGGGTCGTAAGATTCACGAGGAGGGTGATGGTGTCGTTGCCAAAAGGTAAGGAGAGTTGTTGTTTGATGCTGTCCTTTTCAGTTTGAAATAGTTCTTTAAGAAGTTCTTTCACTGGTGGAAGATAATTGGCTGGAACGACTTCACGGAAATCCTTCCCAATCACTTCTGATGCGGTAAAGCGCAAAAGTTTTTCGGCTGACTTGTTAGCGGTAGTTAATCGCCCATAGCGATCAACTGAGATGATCCCTGCCGTAACATTGGCTAAAATTATAGCCATATAATTACGACGTCGTTCGAGCTCAATATTCGATCGTTGCAGGTCCCGGTTGGCCTCTTCAACCAAACTCCGCCCTTCTCGGAGGTCGGAAGTCATCTTGTTAAAAGCAGTAACCAGTGTGCTTATTTCGTCGGTGCTGCGGGTTTCGAGGTGAATATCTAAGTCGCCAGCGGCGACACGGCTTGTTGCTTCCGCGAGGTCCTGAATCGGCACCGTGATGCCGCGCGCGAGATGGAAGCCAAACCATGTCGCCAGAAAGATGATAATGAGCGCAATAAGTAATAAGACGACGATGTAACTTTGCTGAATCTGGGTCTTGACCAATTTAGTCGTCTTGTATTGTTCAACGGAACTTGAAATTTCCTTCATCTTATTGATAAGAGAATAAGGGACATAGTGGTTAACGACCACAACGCCGACGATATCGGCGGGGTCCCAGTTTGAAAAGATCGGAACAATTCCGCGAATCAGGTCAGCTTTCCCCACGGGGGTAATTTGAGAAAATTTACTCCCCTGTAAGCCTTCTTTAACTGGATCTGAATTTGCGGTGGTGATTTCAATAATTGGAAGTTTGGGATTAGCGACCCGAACTAATTCCTCTTGGGTTGAAGAGAAAACCTCGACAATGCCCAAGTTATATTCCTCCTGTTTCTCTTTAATTAAAGCCTTGAGCTGTGGCAAGTTTTCTTCGTTTATAAGTTTATCCTGCTTGATTCGCTTGGCTAATTGATCAGCGAAATAAAGGGCAGTCGCTTCTGAGTTCCGGTAGTAGGTCAGCGCAACCTCCAGTGACTCATCAAGAGCTGAATCAACTTGTCGGTTGAACCAGTTATCGATACTGGTGGTGATAAATCCGGCCGAAACAAAAAACAACAACATAGTCGGGATCAATGAGAGTGCAATGAAAGCCCCGACAAGTTTACTGCGTAGTTTGGCGCCAGGAACTCCCTTACGTCTTTCAATAAACAATTTGAAAATATTACGTAAAATTAAAAAAAGAAAGAGTAAGACAAGTAGGACATTCAGGTTGATTAATGAGAGCGCAACGATGCTGTTGGAGAGTGCCAGTTTTGAAGAAATCTCAAAAAGATGATTTTCAATCTTAGGTAAAAAAGCAATAATAGTTGCAACGACAGCCAGCAGGAACCATTCACGATAGCGGCGGTTGTTTTTTTTTACCTGTAACGCTGGATCCTGCAGATCCTGAGACATGGCTCTCCTTGAAGTGATCTAACGATGCGGGAACAATATGTAATTATTACTAAAAATAGCCGGGTCCGGCAAATGTAAAATGGAATATGAGCGCAGGAATGCCATAAAAAAGGGGCAACCGGTTATGGTTGCCCCTTAAGGGTGGTGTGTTGGGTAATAAACTATGCCTTGTCCCAGGCCAAATCAATGGCAAAGGCACGAGCACTCCTGCGTTGTGCTTCTTGCATTGCCGCATCGCTGAATTCAACGTAGGCCCAATGATCTGGGCTGTCGAGAATTTTGCGCACCATCTTTGCGTTCAGGTCATGCCCGGCCTTGAATGCACGAATGTGGCCGAGCATCGGTGCACCTAACAAGCTGAAATCGCCAAACGAATCGAGTATTTTGTGGCGTACAAATTCATCCTGATAGCGTAACCCTTCAGGGTTCATAACACCGTTGTCATCTATGACGACGGCATTTTTAAGTGAACCACCACGCGCCAAGCCATTGGCTTTAAGATATTCAACTTCATGAAGAAAGCCGAAGGTTCGTGCCGGTGCGATCTCTTTGCGAAAATTTTCGGTTGAAAATTTCATACTGTATTGTTGAAGGGCGATCGCTTTATGCTCAAAAGCAATATCGAAGGTAATTCGAAAGAACCGCGATGGGATAATGCTGATCCGTTTTTCACCTTCAATAATACTGATCGGTTTGCGAATGGCAATAAAGCGCCTGGATGCAGGCAGACCTTCAATTCCGGCATGCTCAATCATCTTGACAAAGGGGCTAGCGCTTCCGTCCAGAATTGGAACTTCGGGACCATCAATATCAACGTGAAGGTTGTCGACACCGCAGGCGGAGAGGGCGGCCAGAAAGTGCTCGACCGTTGATACGCTTAGATCGTCACGACCAAGGACGGTGGCCAGGCGTGTATCTACTACGTTTTCCGCTAGCGCCTTAATGGCAACGACGCGGTCGCCTTCGCGGCGGTGAAAAATAATACCTGTATCGGCCGAAGCCGGTCGCATGCGAAGTCTGATCGTCGCTCCGGAGTGAAGTCCTACGCCGGTAATTTCAGCAGGTGTCTTTATGGTGCGTTGCAAAATCATGTCCAGAAATCCAGATGAGTTATGGTTGTTTGAAACATGGACTGCCTAATTTGCAAATATCCTGCCATATGGTTCAATGCTTTTAACATATTGAAATAAAAGAGAAATGAGATTCAATATTTGGATATTGACGTTATAAGTGTTGCAGGTTTAATCGAACATTTGGGTGACTGTGCAGTAAACACTACACCTGAAAAGGGATAGTGTTTACTGCTCTTGTTGCGGAGAATTTTCCCGGGGAGTATTGGAGGTCACATTCGACCAGAACGGAGAATGGCGATCGCAAGGGCAAAACCGAGAAAACCCGCGATCGAATAGCCCAAGAGGCCGAGAGCCGGAAATCCAAAAAGGATGGGGCCCTTGTCGGTCTGCATGATGATTGATGAGCCGATGACCAGAGCCGCAATCACCAAGCTGAAGGAAATCCGGTTTGACGATTTGTCAAGATCCGTAATCAGACGCTCAAGTCCGCGATGTTCAAGATCAATTTTAAACTTGTTATGGTTTATGCGGTTGATGAATTCCTTGATGTCCTTCGGCAGGCTTTTGCCGAGGGAATGATAGGACTGAAGTGTGCGAAGGAGATCTTTGGATACATTAGCCGGGGTGTAGCGTTCTCTTACGATGCGTTCGGCAAAAGGGCGTACCTGATCAATCATGTTGAAGGTTGGGTCTAGCTGACGTCCAAGACCTTCGATCACAATCAGAGCTCGGGCCAGCAGCATCATATTTGAAGGAAACTTGATTTGATAATCGGCCAATATCTGAATAAAATCGATCAGCAATTTTCCAACTTGGATATCCTGCAGTAATAGATCGTAATAGTCATCGATAAATTCCGAAAGATCCCTTTTGAGGTTTTTCAGGTTTGAATCATCATGCAGGTCGCCCGAATAAAGAAGCTGTGAAATGATGTGATCGACATCGCGTTCCAGAATCGACAGTAGCAGTTCGGTCAACTGCAGCTTTAAATCCTCATCAAGGCGACCGACCATCCCGAAGTCGAAAATGCACAGAACATTGTCGGGTAGAACATAGATATTGCCAGGGTGGGGGTCGGCATGGAAAAAACCGTGTTCGAAGACCTGTTTCAGAAAAGATGCTGCGCCACGGTGGGCAATTATTTTCAGATCGTAACCCGCCTGTATTAACTCATCCAGATGGGAGACTTTAATTCCTGCGAGGTATTCCAGCGTCAGTACAGTGCGACCCGAATATTCCCAGTGGACCTGAGGAATCCGGACCGCATCATCGTCAGCAAAATTCTTTGAGAAACGCTCAATTGTGCGCCCCTCGCGCGAGAAATCAAGTTCACGATTTATAGTCCGGCGAAATTCTTTGACAAGGCCAATCGGGTCATACATATCCCCACCGGGAAGGTGATTCTCCACCAGATAGGCCAGTCCCATCAGGATATCGACATCGGTTTCAATAACCCGCTGGATGCCAGGCCGCCGGATTTTGAATACGACCTGCTCACCATTCTTCAGAATCCCACGGTGCACCTGAGCAACGCTGGCCGTTGCCAACGGGATCGGGTCGAAATTTTGGAATAGCGCATCGGCCTTAGCTCCCAGTTCCCGCTCAAATTGTTTTTTGATCTCCTCGGTGGAGACTGCCGGGACACAATCCTGCAGTTTTTTTAATTCATTGATATATTCTGGCGGGATGACATCGGGGCGAGTTGAAAGGAGTTGGCCGAGCTTGATAAAGGTAGGGCCAAGTTCCTCAAGTGCCAGGCGCAGGCGCTCAGCCTGCGAGAGCCGTTCGAGTTCGTGCGAGAGTGTCCCGAGTGAGACAATACGTTTACCAAGCTCAAGATAATAATCGATGTTCAGCTGTTCGACGATGTGTCCGAAGCCATACTTGATCAGTACGCCCAGAATTTGCCGATAACGTTTTAGCGAACGCAGATTACGGTTGATCCGGCTGAAGGTGAGCATCTGCGAGTTCCGATCAGATCAGGATCTGGTTTTAAGTTCTTTTTCGAGTTTGGCCACTTTTTTGGCCAGGGCATCAAACTCTGTCTTAGGGACAAAGCCCATGTGTGAACCCGCTTTTTTTAGCTCTTCGCGAGCAAGGTCTTCAAATCTTTGCTGGTTATCTTTCGCGATCTCCTGGAGTCGGGACAAGAGGCGTTTCCCTTCTTCTTCAGTAAGATCAACGCGCTCTCTTGCCTCTTTGAGAAACTCTTCTGACTTTTTTTGAGTTAGCGACAATGCTCCAAAACCCGCCAGAATGGTTTTTTCAATAAAGTCGATCATCATACTCCTCCTTTGAGACAAGATATATGTCGTGATGTATAGAAGTCACTGAAATAATAGCAGGTTACTGAAAGTCGGCAATCCTTTCGCGTGGAGAGATATGTTTCAGGTAGCATTAGCGCGGGGATGATAGCGATCTTTTTCGGAATAGATACAGCCACAATATTGTTGCCGGTAAAGACCCATCTCTTTGGAAATCCGGATCCCTTCATTCCAGCCGGAGCGGAAATCCTGTCCGATAAAGGTCAGGTTGTATTCCTCTGCCAGTTGATGCCCTAAGCGGATGATCTCACTTTGATTTTGATAGCGGGAGTAGAGCAGGGTCGTAGAAAAAGCGTCAAACCCGCCTTCCGCAGCTTGTTGGGCGGTTTTTATGAGACGGGAGCTGTAACAATAATTGCAGCGCCGGGCAGGATCTGAGGAAACCTTTGCAAGGAACTCTTCCAGCAGATACTGGTCATCAATCAGGAGAGGGAGTTTAACTTGTTGGGCATATTCTATGGTCGTTTCAAGGCGACGACGAAATTCTTGATAGGGGTGGATATTGTGATTGAAAAAAAAACCAGTCAGTTGATGGTTCTGTGCGCGGAGCTCTTTCACCGGGAAGATGGCGCAGTTTCCACAACAGACATGAAGTAAAATGTTCATTGGCTTGTCCCTGTTCGATTTTAGCGAAGTCAAGCCTGCCCCGAAGCAGGTTATAAAGTCAACTGGAAAGCCATTTGAGCGGAGGGAGCGATAATTGCTGCCAGAGTTTTTTTTGCAGGCGTTGAGCTGCCGGTAGTTGGGCAATATGGCGGTGGCAGAGTCGGGTCATTTTCTCCTGTAGCTGGAGCAGATCCTGGCGGTAGTTATCAATCATTGCCGCGGTTTGTTGGCGGTCCTGAGGGATTTCCAGTGTAGTCAGCATGAGGTTGCCTGCTAATAGCAGGGCGTCCTTGGTCTCTTCACCAGTGACCTGAAACCTTTTGCCTTGCGCGTCCTCCAATTCGTAGAGGCCCAGCATCTCATGTTTTAAATAGAGCGGCGGGGTAAAACGGTAACTTTGAAGGGGTCCGGTGGCTAGTCGGTATAGATAGGTCTGGGGGAACTGAGGAATCCCCTCAATTTCCAGTTGACGCAGAAGATCCTCTCCCAGTGCGTTGTTGGCCGGTTTCGACGGAGATTCGTTTTGCTGAGGTTGCCGGTTATTGGCGAATTTCTCGTCGTGGGGGATGTCGAGTAGTTGTGCAACAAGAACATCAAGGTTTGCCGTTGATGGCTGATCTTTTGTTAGGCGTTTCAATTCCTGCAAGTGAAGAAGGTCGGGGATCAACCAGCCAAATCTTAACGCTTCGGTAACAAATAAAGGCTCAACTGCGGGGGGCGCTATGCCTGTTTGTGTAAACCAAAGCATCTGGCCCAGACTGCTCTTGCTGAAACAGATGAGTGCTGCAATCTCATTTAGCTCTTCACTTTCAATGTCCAGAGATTTCAATTGTTGAGAACAGAAGAGTTCAAACAAAAAAGGCGAGAGTTCAAGAGCATAGAGTAGACGGCTACAGGCCAGTTCAGGTTCTTGGCCCAGGTCAAGGGACCTTTGGCTGCCGTCGAGCATTTTACATTCTGTCAGCCCCTCGTTCGGTCTGCGCGCAAGTTTAAGCAGGTGCCGACCGTGGTCATGACATTCAACCGAATTGATGGCAAAGTTGGCAAAGAGCAATTCGGTAAAAAATGAATAACGGAGGAGTGTTAGCCAGTTATCCGGCAGATGAAGCTCAATTTCACTATTAGGCACGGTCAAGCCCAGGATATGTGTAGCTTCAGTGGCCCAAAAAGGAAGGTTTCCCGGAATTGTTAGTTTTCGATTGGGCCAACTTGAACGCAGATAGCCTGACAACTCGCGCCTGAGAGCGGGTTCGGGACGAATTGTACCGTAAAAATTGGCATGCAGCCTTTGATCTTCAAATGGGAGGCTGAAAATAAAGGCATCACCCTGTTTTTGTACAGGGTGCTCATGACCCTGCAGAGTCCTCCAGAGGGTGTTGGCTGCCAGTTGAGCTCCAGAATGCGATATCTCACTTTGGCAGCGCGGCGCCAATTCCTGCGAATGAAACAGGAGGCGGTTCACTTTATTTAATGGATCCCCCGTTGCATCGGGGTACCAGTCTCGAAGGAGAAGGGTGAGAACGCCTTTAGCCCCTTTCCCCTGGTTCCAGCCAATCTGTTGAATCCTCAGCATGAGATGATGAAACGCGACGACGCTCTCAGTAGGAAGTTCTTTGTCCGGAAGCGGGGTGAGGGTTAGCAGGCTCTCTCTGAGAGGAGATGGCAGTTGAGTCAACGCCTCTGCAAGGGTTAAAGAGAAGTGTTCCACCGGAAGATGTTTCGGGAGCTGTTGCCAGTGTTGAAGGCATAGCAGGCGGAGTAAACTGAGTCGGTTCCAGTTTTCGGCTTCTTCTTCCGCCGTGAGCACGGACGCCTGTTCACTCCGTTGTAAACGACAGTGTTCAAGTAGTGCTGGTTGAGAGAGCTTGAGTGTTTCATCAATCAAATTCAGCAGATAGCAAGGCGAGACCTCTTGCGCTGCGATGCGGCCGGTAACCGAAAGGAGCTTTAGTTGGTCGATAATTTCATACAGGCGATGGTGGAAAATGGCAGGGTCATTGGCCCCGGGCAGGGGTAAACTTGATATCCGTCGATTTTCGGTAGGACTGGCCTCCCAGATGTTGATTGTTTCGGACTCCCAGGTAACGAAGTTGCGCAACCCGAGGGAGGCTGCTGCCGCCGCTTCTCGGATGAAAAGTTTGTCGTTGTTCATTTCGGGCAGAAAGATTAAACCACCCGCAATCATGCTTTGCCGGTTGATCCAGAAAATTAAGGGAGGCTGGCATGAGCCCGCTTCGGTGCGCAGTTGGTGAAAAAGATCAACCCGCCTGAAGGGTGTGCGGCCATTTTCGATGATCTGTTCGGCCCAGGATGCAAGTTGTTGGGCAAAAAGCTGCAAGTGAGTTTTTGATGCCATTGTTTCCGTTTAGCCTAATCGGCTCAGTGAGGGCGATTATTCACATAGTATTGATCATTGGCGCAATCAGCCGAAGAGGTTGCCAGTTCGAGTAACCTCTATAGAATTTTTTTGAAGATGCTGATAGCAGAGTTCTGTCGCGACGCGGCCACGTGGTGTGCGATGGAGAAACCCTTGCTGGAGCAAAAACGGTTCGATAACATCCTCAATGGTGTCACGTTCTTCGCCAATGGCGGCGGCCAGGGTATCAAGACCAACAGGGCCACCTTTGAATTTGTCGATGATGGTGGTGAGCAACAGGCGGTCCA
This sequence comes from Geopsychrobacter electrodiphilus DSM 16401, assembly GCF_000384395.1. Taxonomy (NCBI): domain Bacteria; kingdom Pseudomonadati; phylum Thermodesulfobacteriota; class Desulfuromonadia; order Desulfuromonadales; family Geopsychrobacteraceae; genus Geopsychrobacter; species Geopsychrobacter electrodiphilus. Next base: position 2,375,689 of record NZ_ARWE01000001.1, on the reverse strand, counting down.
TGAAATCCAGTCCCCTGCGGTCGACTTCGAGACGTCCAAGTGAGCGATCAGCAACTTCTTTACTGATCAACCCATCCTCTTCCACTTCGGCAAAGTCGCGTACCCGACGGAGCAAGCGGTTGACAATTCGGGGGGTGCCCCGACTTCGTCGTGCAATTTCTGCCGCGCCCTCTGCATCAATAGGGATATCGAGGATGCGTGCGCTACGGTTAACAATCTGAGTCAACTCCTGATCGGTATAGAATTCAAGGCGGCTGATTACTCCGAAACGGTCTCGCAGGGGGGACGAGAGAAGACCGGCACGGGTCGTGGCTCCAACTAGAGTGAAGGGTGGGATATCGAGCTTAATGCTGCGTGCCGAAGGACCCTGGCCGATCATGATGTCGAGCTGATAATCTTCCATTGCCGGATAGAGAATCTCCTCCACGACGGGGGACAAACGGTGAATTTCATCGATAAACAGCACATCCCCCTCTTCCAGATTCGTCAAAACCGCCGCAAGATCCCCCGCTTTTTCAATGACCGGTCCCGATGTGCTTTTTATCGCGACCCCCATCTCCTGCGCAACAATGTTGGCGAGCGTGGTCTTTCCCAATCCGGGGGGGCCGTAAAAAAGTACGTGATCGAGTGTTTCTTTACGTTTACGCGCCGCATCGATAAATACCTGAAGGTTTTTCTTGGCCTTGGTTTGGCCAATGTATTCTTGTAAAGTTTTCGGGCGCAAGCCAGTATCGAATAATTCGTCATCGTTTTTCGGTTGGCCCGACATTAAGCGCTCTTCCATGTTTAACTCGATTCCACGTCGGCTTTATATCTACTTGCGCAGCATCTGCAAGGCATTTTTAAGGATCTCTTCAAGAGCTGTATCTGATGCGAATTTAAGGCTATTGACTGCTTTATTGGCTAGATTATCTTTGTACCCGAGATTGATCAGCGCTGAGATTGCATCTTCGCGCACCCCCGATGGGATGGGCTTTTTGGCCAGATTAATGGTGCCAGTATTGCCCCTAATGAAGTTTTTTGCTTTTTCACGAAGTTCAAGGACCAGCCGCTCGGCGCTCTTTTTGCCGATGCCGGGGATACTTGTTAGGCGCGCAATGTCGTCCTCTATAAGTGCCGCTGCAAGTTCTCCGGCCGGCATATGTGACAGGATGTTGATAGCGAGTTTAGGCCCGACACCTGAGACAGATATGAGTAACGCGAAGAAATCCTTCTCTTCTGCAGAGAGGAAGCCGAACAGGCTTATGGCATCTTCTTTCACATGCGTATAAATATGCAAACAGACCTTGCCTGTCTCCGGAAGACCATAGAAAGTGGAAAGAGGAACCTGAACGCGATAGCCGACTCCTGCGACATCGATAACAATGGCGTCAGCTCGGCGTTGGGTTATTTCGCCGGTTAGAAGTGCGATCATCCTCTTCCTCCACGCAGTTGAGACTGGCGTAAAATCTGGTTTGTCAGTTTGTGACTATGGGCATGGCAGATGGCTACCGCAAGGGCATCTGCAGCATCCTCTTGCGCAATCTCGGGGAGACAGAGCAGGGTGCGGGTCATGTGTTGAACCTGGCTTTTAGCCGCTTGACCATAGCCGACCACCGCGCTCTTGACCTGGAGTGCGGTATATTCTGCAACTGGTAATCCGGCCCTGACCCCTGCGAGAAGGGCAACGCCACGAGCATGGCCCAGTTTGAGAGCCGAGGCGGCGTTTTTGGCCATGAAAACCTGCTCAACCGCGACGGCATCAGGTTGAAATTTTTGAATTAATTCTTCGAGCTGGGTGTAGATCAACAGGAGGCGGTCCGCCAGCGGTGAGCCGTTACGGGTGATAATGGCCCCGTTGTCGAGGTGCAGGAGTCGGTTCCCCTGTTGCTCAATAAGGCCGTAGCCCGTCGTCCGGCTACCCGGGTCGATACCTAAAATTCTCATAGCGCAGAGAATAAAGGATAAAAGGAAAAGGCCAAAGGAAAAAGGGCACCTTTGGCCTTAAATCTTGAGATGCTGAGCTGAGAGCAGCCGATTATCCCATAATCCTCTCCATCTCTTCGTCTGAGATGTCAAAGTTTGTATAGACGTTCTGGACATCGTCATTATCCTCGAGAACGTCAATCATCTTCATCAAGGACTCTGCTTGTTTCCCGGCGACTTGACTCATGTTTTGTGGGATCATGGTGACTTGGGCCGATTGGAATTTAATGCCTTGCATTGTAAGGGCGTTCCTGACGGTTTCGAATTCGGTAGGGTCCGTCAGCACTTCGATCATACTATCATCTTCTTTAACATCCTCGGCTCCAGCCTCAAGGGCCGCTTCAAATATCGTATCGAAATCACATTCTTCATCGAAGAGGATCTGGCCTTTGCGATCGAACATGAACGCGACCGAACCGCTCACCCCGAGACTGCCACCATACTTGTTAAACGCGTGGCGGACATCCGCAACGGTTCGGGTGCGGTTATCGGTCATGAATTCGACAATCACGGCAACGCCACCAGCGCCATAACCTTCGAAAGTTCCTTCTTCATAGACAACGCCGTCGAGATCGCCGGTTCCTTTTTTGATAGCGCGGTCGATATTGTCTTTCGGCATATTTCCCTGTTTGGCCTTGTCGACCGCCAGACGTAAGCGTGAATTGGACTCAAGATCTCCGCCCCCGATGCGGGCTGCGATCGTGATCTCTTTAATAAGTTTAGTAAAAATCTTGCCTCGTTTAGCATCCTGGGCGCCTTTGCGGTGTTTTATGTTCGCCCATTTACTGTGTCCTGACATTTTGAACCTCTCCTGAACCTTGTTCTTTTGGTTTTTTTTATTAAAGCTGGAGGTTTATTCTGATTTGAATAAAATTAAAGTTCCATTGGGGCTGATCGATAGCCGACAACTCTGAGATTGGCGGTGACCTTGGTCACGCCAGGGGTTGCCTTTGCGCCATCAATAGCTGCAAGTTTTTCAGTTTCACTGTAGACATGTCCTTCCATAATGACATGTCCCTTGTTGACCGTTATCTGAAAGGTCAGATCTTCGATCCGCTCGTCTGCCAAGCGTGCGATCTGGATTTTTTTCTGGATGATTAAATCGTGTAATCGTTGTTTTGACTGGGATTTCAGCTGCAGCAGATTTTCATCCTTCACCCCGGACATGATCTGACGGACCGCGGTTTCTTCACTGATTTTAGCCGTGTTGATGGTTAGATCGTAGTGGAGAGGATCTTCCCAGTTGCGGTCATGATAGTATTTAATGAAGCCCGCACGTTGTTGGTCGCTTTTGCGAACCAGACTATAAGCTAAATCGGGATCAATCCATTCACGTTCGGCCCAGCGTTCAACGCGCAGGTCGAAGGGAGCAATCACACGAACGCGAAGGACATTATCGGCCCCTTTTAAGAGGTCTTGTCCTCCCCGGCCATAAATAATGACATTGCCCTCGAGGGCCTGCTCCAGCACGATCAGTTGGATGCGGTTCATTCCTAGTTCGATCTGTCGGTCCAGATGTGCAATAAAAGCGGGTGGCTTTTCGTCGATCTGGGACAAGACTTCTCGCGTTAGGCCATACTGCGGCGCAATCTTTTCAATGGTTTCACCGTCAATTAGACGATAACCGAGCTTTTGAGCTGCTTTCTGCGCGATTGGGATGCCGCCGCTCCCCATTTCACGGGAAATTGTGATGATCGCCATCTTTCATTTCTCCAGTCTGCCTGACTCAGGTTCTGGTCAGGGTTCGATGTGTCAAATGCACAGATACCAAAGGTGTTACTTACTCTAGTGCGTTCATGCTTCTGCAGTGTAGCCGGGCTTATAATCAAAGTAATGCAGGGTTTCGATGAAACGGATAGTGCGACTTGCCGACCGCATGACGACGGTGTGGGTCCGTGCACCTCCTGCAAAATAGCGCACACCGCGAACCAGATCACCGTTGGTGACTCCGGTCGCCGCAAAAAAGACTTCACCTTTGGCAAGTTCGTCGGCTGAATAGGTTTGGTCAAGGGCGTCGATTCCCATGCTCCTCGCCCGATCCTTCTCCTCGTCACTGGTAAACACCAGACGGCCCTGCATGAATCCGCCAAAGCAACGGACTGCAGCCGCGGTTAGAACGCCTTCAGGGGCACCACCGATTCCCAAAACCATGTCGATGCCGCTCCCCTCGATACCCGTAGCGACGGCTGGAGCAACATCACCATCTTCGATCAGCTGAATACGGGATCCAACGTTCCGCAGCTCGTCGATTGCTTTTTTGTGCCGGGGCCGGTTGAGCAGTACTATGGTCAGATCCCGCACATCGCAGCCCTTGGATCGTGCCAAGAGTAAGGCATTTTCTCCCGCACTTTTGCTGATATCTACCGCACCGTGCCCTGCCGGCCCGGTGATGATTTTATCCATGTACATATCCGGTGCGTGGAGAAATCCGCCCGGTGGAGCCATGGCGATCGTCGCAATTGCGCCATTTGTGCCGTTGGCGCAAATGGTGGTTCCTTCCAAGGGGTCAACGGCTATGTCCAGCTTGAGACCACCCAAGCCCAACCGCTCGCCGATGTAGAGCATCGGAGCTTCGTCCATTTCCCCTTCACCTATAACCACGGTGCCATCAATCTCCATGCCGTTCAGGGTGTCACGCATGGCGGTGGTGGCTGCAGCATCAGCGGCAAGTTTATTGCCACGTCCAACCCAGCGACCCGACATGACCGCAGCGGCTTCTGTTATACGGGCCATTTCCAGGGCGATACCCCGATTGATTTTCATTGTCACTCATTCCGGCATTTTTGTAAGTCGGGTTGACACAATTTAACGGGGCATGATGGCATGATTTGACCTTCAATTCAAGCCTTGCGACTTAGGGGTAGTCAACATGGGGAAAGTTGAATACACTGCTTGAAAATACTTTTCCCATGGGAGTTTTGTTGCGATGAAAAAAGTCCTTTTTGCCCTATTGCTTGTCTTCTTGTGTCTGACATCAGTTCAAGCCTCAGTTGTCCAGAATATCGATGCTCCAGCCGCTCAGAAGTTATTGAAGGAAAATCCCAAGTTATACCTATTGGATGTGCGGACACCGCAGGAATATTCTGAAGTTCGACTTGAGGGTGCACATCTGATTCCGATTGATAGTTTGTTGAAGCGTATTGCCGAAGTCCCGAAGGATCAGCCGCTCTTGGTCTACTGCGCCGTCGGCTCGCGAAGCTCGCAGGTTGCTGAGTATCTGGCACGCAATGGGTACCCTCTGGTTTATAATCTGAATGGTGGAATCTGGGCCTGGAAACTGCGAAATTTTCCTGTTATTACGGGCGGCCCCTGAAGGCATTAAGATCGTCTCCCTTGTTTTGCCTTTGATGGGCCGCTATATTCCGGGCCCCATTTTTAATCATCGTGCAGTGGATTATTTGATGTCCGATCTTGATAACGTAGAAAATGCAGACCTTCGCGCAGAAATCGTTCAAGAAATTGATCGACGGGGACCCATTAGCTTTGCGCGCTATATGGAGCTTTGCCTCTATCATCCGCGGTATGGGTATTACACCTCCACCCGGACCCGCATCGGCAAGCAGGGCGATTTCTTCACCTCTTCGAGTGTTCATTCTCTGTTCGGGCGTTTGATTGCTCGCCAGATTGTTCAACTCTGGCAGCATATGGGGAAGGGTCCGTTTACTCTCGTTGAGCAGGGGGCTGGCGAAGGTTATCTATGTCTCGACCTTCTAGATGCCCTGGCCTCAGAAACACCTGAACTCTATGTGCAACTCGAATATCGAATTATCGAGATCAGCACCGATCACCGGCAGAAACAAAAACAAAATCTCGCCAGCCATGTAACAGCTGGTCGCGTTATCTGGTGTGAACTCTCAGAGCTGGAGCCTTTTACAGGTTGCTTTTTGAGCAATGAACTGGTTGATGCCTTTCCGGTTCATGTCGTCGAAAAACAGGATAACGTTCTGCAGGAGGTTCTGGTTAATTGTATAGATGAGGGCTTCGTCGAAGAATTAGCTCCTTTGACTGATTCACGTTTGAATGATTATTTTGAGCTATCCGGGAATCCTCTGGTTGAGGGGAATCGCGCCGAAGTCAATCTTGCGGCACTCGACTGGATGGCTCAGGTCGCTCAGCGACTGGTGTGCGGTGCAGTATTGACTATCGATTATGGCTATCCGGCAGCTGAACTGCTGGCTCCCTGGCGTCGGGCTGGAACACTGCTCTGTTACCATCGACATCAATCCAGTGACAATCCTTATCAGTATATTGGCTGTCAGGATATGACGGCACATGTCAACTTTACCCTGTTAGAAAAAATCGGCGAAGAGCACGGGCTTAAGACGCTTTATTTTAGCGAGCAATATCGTTTTTTGCTGGGGCTCGGATTTCTGGAAGAGTTGATTCGGCTCCAGGCCCTTGAGATCGATCCGAAGCGGGCTCAAGCTCTACGTCTGACCTTGAAAAATTTGATTCTGCCGGACGGTGGTATGGGGGAAAGTTTTAAGGTTCTGGTACAAGGGAAGGGCCTCGGCAATATTGAGTTGCTGTGCGCACGTCCCATACGCGCAATCGGTTTGCCCGCGGGGATCTGACATCTTGTCTTGCCGGTTTAATAACAATCGGGTTATATTTATTACCAGGAAGGTTTCTTTTACCGATATTTTGAGAGGAAATGCCAGATGAAAGCACAGGTTGAAGAAGTTTTGAATCAGGTCCGCCCCGCGCTGCAGGCTGACGGTGGTGATGTTGAGTTGGTTGATGTCTCCGCTGAGGGCGTTGTGAGTGTGCGCCTGACCGGAGCCTGTGGCTCTTGTCCAATGTCAACCATGACTTTGAAAATGGGTATCGAAAAGACCCTGATGCAGCAAATTCCGGCGGTCAAGGAAGTTGTCCAGGTCCGCTGATATTGATTTGTACCAATTGGAGATAAAGAGAGGGCAGGGTGAGATCGTCATCCTGCCCTCTCTGGCTCTCTGGTGATTGGTATGGCAATGGCTCCTCAGCTTCCCAGAAAAAAATTGATCTGTATGCTGAATTTGTGCGGACTCGGTAAGTCGTCAGGCAGTTGAGGAAAAGGGCTGGCGCGGGTCAGCGCCTTAAGGGCTGCGTCGTCAAGAACTTTGGTCCCACAGCCGGTTAAAATCCGGCTTTCAAGTAGTTTCCCCTGCCGATCGACACTAAACTCAACCATAACTTTCCCCTGTTTACCTGCCTTGCGCGCCATTAAGGGGTAGCGTTTTACCCTGTCGATGCGTTGTCTGATCAAGTTTGAATAGCTTTGCAGGCTGTCACTTTGCGCAGAAGTCATTGGTGTCAACGGGCTGTCGATTGGCGCCTCAGCTGGAGACAGCACGGGTATATCTTTAGTCGAGGTGAGCAGCGGGTTGATCGGAGGACTTTGCTCTATTTTATCTGTTGCAGGTCTTTTAAACTCAAGTTTGGGCGGTGTTATTTGACGAGGAATTGTTTCCGGATTTTGCTTCAGGCTGACAGCAGGCTGTGGTAGCTGTTCGGTCTTTTGTTGGATGATGGGTCGCGGTCTTATAATCGGTTGTGGCAAAACCGGCTTCTGGATAACTGCTCGCGGAAGGGATTTTTGTCGAACCTTCGGAACTGCTGGTATTGAGATCAGATCCACCTTGATCGCTTTTGGCAGGTTCATCGGTGGGACTGGCATACTGACATGCAGTGCCAAGGCTATTATCACCCCGGCATGTATTAACAACGAATAACAGAAGGCCCGGCCCCATGGATGTTCCAGGGGCTGTGTTCTGTGAGGGCTTAGCTCCTCAATGTTCATGATTTTAAAAATTGTAACTCAGGGTTGCATAGGCGAATGCCCCAACTTCGGGAACCTTGACGCCAGAAGCAAAGGGGTCTCGCTGGTATGACAGATGGGTGAAATAGTAGATATTAAAGATATTGTTGACGCCAGCTGCCAGTGACCAATTCTCCCAATTTGCGCCAGCTTTGACGTCAGTGACAGCCCAGCCTGCAGTTGTCTGTTCCTGCAGGTCAGAGTCGACGCGATCCTGGCCTGCGGCAAAGCGTTCGGTGACCTCTGCAAAATAACTGTCATTATCCCAACGGACACTGACCGAACCATTCAAGGGTGGAGTTTCTGCGAGGGGCTGGTTTTTATCTTTATTCTCACCTCGGACATAGGCGAGGCTCCCTCGTAAATAGAAATCCATTGGCAGGGCAAGTTGTGAACTGAGTTCTCCGCCCCAGAGGGTGGCATCGACATTCTGGTAGGTTTTGGCGCTGTTGCCTGTTGATACGACGATGTCCTCCGTCAAGGTAATGTAGTCTTGCAGCGCACTGTAGAAGGCTGAGGCATTCAGAAAAAAGTTTTCGCCGGTGATCTTTGCTCCGAAATCAATTTGACGGTTAAGTGTTGAACCCAGATTTGGATTGCCGAGCCAGCTTGGCCCCATACTCCCTCTGTTAAGGCCGATATAAAGTTCTTGCGGGTCAGGGGTGCGTGTTCCCAGTCCGATCCCGCTGAAGAGCTCCAGTTCCGGAATGACCTGCCAGGCTAGCTGAATATTGCCACTTGCATTGGTGAAGTCGTTTTTGTTCTTCAGGTTCGACCCAGAAACATTTGTCACATAGAGGCTGTCGAGTCGGGCTTGGGTCAACGCATTTGCTTCTGCGATTGTGTAGTCTATCCGTGTCCCACCTTTCAATTTGAAAGAATGGGCGAGTGGCTGAGAATATTCAGCGAAAGCGCCAAAATTATTGACGTCGATATCTGGCAGCATGGGTTGGGGCACATATGTTCCAAACAATGCTTCGTTGGTGGCATCCCAGTTGCGGTAGTAGTAGTCGATGCCTGTCGTCAGTTTGCCTGAGCCAATCAACCAGTCCCCTTTTGCTTTTGCTCCATAGACCGAGGTGCTTGAATCTGTCTGCATACTGTATGTTTTGTTATTTACTGCGACCATTGGATTTGTTGAAGAGGTCCGAAATTTGTCGTGCATCAGATGTTCAACCTGATTCCAGTAGAGTTGAAAGTCCACCGCGTCAACGGCTGCATCCAACTTGTCAGCTTTTAACGTCCAGTTCACACGATGAGTGCGGTCATACTCTGCATCCATGAACAGGTAGGGATAAAGGACATTTTCCGCGTCCTGGTAGGAGTAGCCGAGTTCACTGCGGACATTACTTTGAAAGTTGTAACCACCTTTGATCCAGGCCGTGTGAATTTTGTACGCGTCTGAATCTAGGTCAATGATATAGCTGTGAGGGGTCCCTGGTGCATAAACCTCCAGCTGTCGTTTTCCATCGCCATCCATTGGAGAGTGAGAGGATTTATAGGCATATCCACCCAATAAATCACCAGTTTCTGATGCCATAGATGCGGTTGCAGAGGAGTCTAAAAGGCTGAATGATCCAAGAGTAAGACTCAGGTTTGCAGCTGGTCCTGGTTGTGGCTGTTTTGTGATGGCGTTAACCATGCCGCCCATGCTTCCCGGGTTTTCGAGGTCATAGGGGCCCTTAATCACCTTGATCTGTTCGACCTCTGCAAAATCAAAATGAAATGAGGGGGGGTCCATTCTAGACGGGCAGCCACCATACAGTCGGACGCCATCGAGAAATACGTTGATATCATCGCCTTGCAGGCCGCGCAGGACAATATCATTCGCAATGGCACCCTTATTAACACTGTTTAGTCCCGGTATGGATTCAAGGGCTTCACCAAGGTCTCGCGCAGGACTTTCCATGACTTCGCGAATGGTCAAGGATTCTTCAGTGGGTACCTGTCGATCTGCGCGAACGTTGATATCCTCTAGCATTGTTGTTGCGGAAAATGCAGGGCTGACAACTACTATTAAAAGTAATATTGTTGCCATGACAGATTTGTGGACGTAAAACATGTGATCCCTCCTGCTGGGGTGCGTGGATTTTTCCTGGCTAAGGGGTTGATCGTGCTAAATCGAATTGTTGACCATTTCGCTAATATTATGAGGATAGATAAACAATTTATGTTATTATTTGGTCAACTAATAACCACTGATGTTGTAATTCAGGTAAAATATAGCAATAAGTTTATGACATGCAACATCTTTTGTTTTTATGCTAACAAATGAATGTACATTGTGAGGACAGATGACTTCGAGTGAAAGACAGAAGCTGATTCTGGCAAAGTTGCAGGCTGCTGGAAATCTTCAGGTCGTTGATTTAGCCGAGAATTTTCAGGTCTCGAAAATGACGATCCATCGAGATCTTGTGTTGCTTGAAGAGAAGGGCTTTTTGAAGAGAATACATGGCGGTGCTGTTCAGTCGGCTGATTCGAGGCAAAACGCAGGGGATGTGACGAGTTTTCCAGAAAGTCGACAAGGGGAATGTTTGATCTGCACGCGCCCCTCGACACAACACCTGCTTTATACTTTAACAGGGAAAAAGGGCGAACAACGCCAGGCATGTTGCGCGCATTGTGGAATTTCGGCTCACATTCTTTTTGGCGATAATATTATGATGGCCTTAACCGCTGACTATTTGACAGGAAAGTTGCATGCCGCTCAAAATTCATTTTTCTTGCTCGGCAGTGTTGCTGCCCCGTGTTGTCATCCATCTGTTTTGACGTTTGAAGACGAGCAGATGGCGCGTCGTTTTCAAACCGGATTTGGTGGCAAGGTGGGGCGTTTGAATGAGGCCATAATGTTTTTGCGCGAAACGATGATGCTAAATCCCGAACAAGATGGTTGTCCACACTGCGCTGAGGTCCTTAGACAAAATCAATAAAGGGAGCCTTTTCATCTGTGCAATGAACCAGTAACGGGCTTGGGCGGACAGTACCAATCAGTAGTTCCTTGGGGTTTAATATCATCTGCGGTTTTGCGAAATTCTGGTTCCCGCTCCGACTGGTTCTCTAAAAAAAGATAGTGTGTTGCTGTTGCTCTGGAAAGTTAACTCCCGTCGGTCCCAATGACTCCGGTGAAACGTGTAGGCCGTTGCGGAGGAATTGGTCACGTGGCGGGATAGAGGGGGAAGGACGAATTGTTTCAGGATGCGTTGGAGTGTTGAACATTATGGTTTTAGAGTTGAAATGCAGACCGTAAATCCGGTGAATAACTTTTAACCACCCACCATATCGCTACTGTTCGCAGGGTTAAGAGCGCCAAGCGAACGCTCCGTCAGAATGCGCCACTGACCATTCTCTTTTACGAGATTCAGCGATTTTAAAATCTGATCCTGATAATAATCAGAGCTATAGATCTGTTTCAGTTTGATTTGCACACGATCTACTCCGATAGGTCGTATCTGTAAATCTTCAATCATGACTTTGATCCATTGTGGCCGACTTAAGCGTTCTAGCCGCATTCTGTGCCATTCATCAAGAGATCTACCAGGTTCAGGGCGATAATCTTCGCTGTAGAAAGAGAAGTAGCCCTCTAGATCCTTGTTTGACCATGCCTTTGCCCAATTCTTGACAACACATACAACGTCCGGACAGGATCCAGCTGAATATTCTGCCGGCGGATCAAATTCATTTCCAGCAGGCCACCAGGGTTCCGTGTTATTTAGTGTTTTAAAGTTTTGACGTGGAGCTTTGTTTGGAATGTCAGTTGAAGCAGAAAGCGGGAATGCTTGTTGCGTATCATGGATTCCCTTTTTAGGCGAAGCATTGGTTAGAACGAGTCTTTCCACCTTCACTGTCATTTCTAGAGGAACGGCTGCGGTGGCATCAAATTCATCACCGGCAGGCCACCAGAGTTTAGTTGTTTCTTGCACCGGTTCCTGTACCTCGGGAGTAACGGCGCCGGGCATGATTTCGGGTTGGATGGCGACAACTTGGTCCTGAGTTGGTTGCAGCACTGGAGTTTGGGGCGGCACGGGTGTGGACGGCACCGCCTGCTGAGCCGGGTTTTGGGCTTGGAGCTGCGGCTGCTGGTCAGACGCCCGGAAGTAGTTATAACTGCCGGTGATTAGTGAGCCTGCCAAGACTCCACCCGCCAGCCAGAGGGCAGGATGCCAATGGGGCGGACGGTGCCCTGAAAGTTGCTCCAGGGCAAGTTTTGCATCAACAAGGGCTTTCTTCTCAGCTTTTTTAGCTTCTTTAAGAGCGTTGGTGCTTGCTTCGATCTTTTGCTCAGCATGTTTTTTATAGTTGACGGCGCGTTGTAAAATTACCTGTAATTTATTTTTTTCAGCGACCAACCGACGGATTTCCCCTTTAGCATAGACGGCCTCCTTTATTTCAAGCTGTCTTTGCGATGGGGTAATGACGGGATTTGTTCCAGATTTGGTGTTGGTCAGGCTGGAGGAATTTGTTTGTTCGACATATTCGACATAATCGTTAATACCGTCATCAGTGCTAAGTAAAGCTAAACTCCTGAGGCGCACCAGCAGATCTTCAAAGCTCTTGATTTCGTGCGAACCAAGACCCAGTAGATCAGTTGTTAAATCTATGATGGGTTTGCCATGGGATTGTCCGAGTAGCGTTGTTGAGACTGCATCGGATTTGGCCCCCGGCCCAAGCAATAGCTTGACCAGAATATCCCCCAAGCATTTGAGAGTCTCAATTCTTGCGCCATCAGGGTCATCATGAGCAGACAAGGGGTTCTTTTGTTTTAAGCGTGTAATGGTCGCTGCAACACCGAAATCGGCAATTACAGCATGTCCATCGCTTGAGAAAAAGATATCTTTGAGCGAAAGTTTACCCTGCTCAAACCCTTCACTATAGGCATAGGCCAGGGCGCTGCTGAGCTGCAGAATGATCCGTAGCCCTTTGCCGATATTCATTGGCTGTTTCAATTGGTCCGCAAGGCAGCCGTCTGGATAGTAAACTGTCGTGAAATAGCAGGCGTCGCCTTCAATGCCGCTGTCGTAAACAGGTGCAATCGCTGGGTGTTCCAGCCCTGCAAGTGAATCTAGATACGGGCTGAGGCGATCCAGATTTTCGCGGGACCCAACTTCGTCAGGTCCAACCAGTTTCAATATGACATCACGGTCGAAGAATGGGTCTTCTGCACGGCAGCAGGCCTTTGACGAGCTCATCGCCAAAGGCTCCCTGATGACATACAAACCGAATTGTCTATCGAGTTTTAACACTTTTTGGTCCTTTGTCCCTTTAATGTGTCCTCACATTATAAGGGTTTACTTATGAAAAGATAGAAAAAACATACTATTACTGGATTTTTTGACAAACGAATATTGCCCTGCTTACTGATGTATTTTTCTATATTGTCATTATTCCTAAAAAATCGTCCGCCTATGCTATCCTCTGTTTGTGGTGTTCAGGCTAACCCCACCGCTTTATGGTGTTCTACAAAGAATTAATCTGTGTTTGGCGTTGCCGGAGGGCTCTTCTCAGGGTTAATAAAGCATGAAGGGGTCAGATCATTGCTGTTTTTGCCTTTTACCCTTTGGGTTTGACCGCAGCAAATCTGCAAAAGTCCCCATTCCTGCAATGACTGATTGATCAGTATACGACTTCTCTTCTGATTCGAGTTCAGTTCCGGCTGGTACCAGAGAGATGCGGCGTTGCTCAAGGTCGACTTTTTCAACTGTCACCCCCAAATCCTGACCCAGGGAAAGAACTTCACGCGGATGATTGATACGTCGCCCTTCCCCAAGTTTGGAAATATGCACCAGCCCGTCAATCCCTTCTTCCAAGGTGATGAAGGCGCCGAACTCGGTCAGGCGCGAAACCTTGCCGGAAATTTGGGCTCCTGCCGGGTATTTGGTCGGGACTCCGGCCCAGGGGTCGGCCAGGGTGTCGCGCAGGCTGAAGGAGAATTTATTTTCGGCCCAGTCGATGCGTTTGATCACCAGTTCCAGCCTTTGTCCAATCCTTAAAATGTCGTTAATATCTTCGATACGGCCGTAGGCAATTTCGGAAATTGGCAGCAGCCCTTCAATGCCACCGATATCGACAAAGGCGCCGAAGTCACGCAGAGAGGTTATTTCACCTTGAACCCTCATCCCTTCCTTAAGGGTTTCTTTCAGTGCATCTCGCTGTTCACGACGCTCCTCTTCAAGCAGGTCGCGGCGAGAGATCACGACGTTACGCCCCTGTTCTTCAAATTGAGTGATTTTGAAGGGGAAGGTTTTGTCGATTACCTCTTCGGGTTTTTCCAGACGACGCAGGCTGATCTGTGAATAGGGGCAGAAGGCGCGAATATTACCGGGGAGTTTGACCTCATAGCCCCCCTTGATCTCCTTTTCGACCCGGCCCTCAACCGGTATCCCGCTGCGCCAGGCTTCTTCGAGTTGCTCGTTTCCCTTGCTCCCCCCGCCTATGCGGGTGGTAAAACGCATTTCACCCCCTTCGCGCGAGACAAAGTAGGCCGAGATTCGGTCGCCGACGGCAACAGTCAGTTCGCCATCTTCATTTTGAAATTCATGGACGGCGAGAACCCCTTCGCCTTTTTGACCAATATCGAGGAACATCCAGTCTGGTCCGATCTGCAAAATTGTCGCATCGGTTTTCTGCCCCAGTTCAAGCCGCGTGGTGCTTCCGAGACTCTCCTCAAGCATTGCTGCAAAATCTTCGTTGCTCTGTTCGTCATCGTGATCAAAATTTTTGTCTTGCATGTCAGTTTCCTTTAAACACAAAAAATGTCGCCGGCAGGTGTTTTCGCGGCTGATAATATCATGTTCTGGTAATCACTCAAGAGCTTAAAGCCAGTTTGAGAGCATCAGGCCGATACCCAGAGTGTTTACTTCGTGGTTGTAGTCAATCAGACTCTCTCCGTAGCCGTAAAACCATTGAATGTAGCCTCGCAGCTGGTTGTGCAGCGAGAAGGTGTAGTCGAGTTGCACCGCCCCGTGGTTGTCTTGATTTAGGCGTAGGTTGTTGCGCAGCATAATCCCCAGGGTCTGATCCTTCCACTCTTTGAGGGCGTAGAATTCGAAGTTACCCAGATACTTTTCGATATCGGGATTATCATCATCGACGCGCGATTCGGGGATTCGCCACCAGGGCTTGAAGGCAAAATAGAGACTCTTCCGCTGAAACATGAAGAGGCTGTAAATGCGGTTCCAGCTGCGCGAGACAGCTCCCCATTGCCCGTTCGACTGGTGGACCATGCCGAGGTTGAGCCCCTTAAAGCGCAGGTCACCGAGGGTCCGGTCGGTGGCAAAGTCGAACCATGCTTCGGGTTCATGATTGGTTTCACGAAAAGGGGAGGATCGCTTGGAGTTGAAGGCTTGCCAGAAACTGCGATTGGTGTAGCCAACCCACAGATCGCCGGTCTGTCCGAGCAGGTTGGAGATTAAAAGGGTTTTGAGGCTGAGCTGGAATTTGAGTTCAAGGGGTTCGATGGTGATATCATTGCCAGGAAACTGGGCTTCAAAAGGTGCTGTCTGCGGTTTACTGAGGTAATAGCTTCCGATCAGGTAATTCGGCTTGTGTGAGACCAGCGAGAGCGGATGCTGTGCCAATTTTTTGTCGGTCTGGCGCCGTTCATCGATCCGCAGGTCGGCAGGGTTACTTAATTCTGATGGAGTCGCCGAGAGTTCCGCGTCCGTTGCTGAGATTGACGTTTCGGCGCCGGCACTTAAGGGTGTCATCATCAGCGCCAACATCCATAATAAAAGGCAGATTCTCATCGGTTCTCCTGTGTCAGGCCAGGACGTGGTCGTGCCAGTTTCGTCTGCCGCAATGGATTATCATTGTCGTCATGTAACTCAGTGACTCAGGTGAGAAGCGGGATAAATCCTCAACCACCAGTTCGCCTGCGCCCTGCTCGGCGCAACTGACCAAGCGTGCCGCTGCCAGCAGATCATGCTTTGAGAGCAGGGCCAGCAGCTCGTTGATCACGCCGCCAGCCTTGTAGAGTATCAGCGTTTCACAATGGATAAGCGCGGCTTCGACCGCGGCAAGGTCGGTGGCCGACATCAGCATAAGCCGGTCTTCCTGCAGGGTCAGCGCATCGTGAAAACGGCTGGCGGCAATCTGGAAGGCGCTGATGCCTGGTACAACCTGAATTTTACATTTATCCATCCCAGCTTCAAGGCCTTGCAGCAAGTAACTGGTAGTGGCGAAGATCAGCGGATCGCCGATCGTGATCATTGTCACCGATTTGCCGGCACCGCAGTCACTCAGCACCTCCTGTGCCACCGCATCCCAGCGATCCTGGGTCGATTGGCCATCCCTTTTCATCTGATAATTGATGGTCTTAATCTGCTGGTTTTTCAGATAAGGTCCGATCGCCGCCAGCGCCAGAGAGCGATTCGTGCCCTCAGCCTGGGGGGAAAGGATAATGTCGCTGGATTCGATCAGATTTACGGCGCGGACGGTCAAAAGATCGCTGGCGCCGGGGCCGATGCCGATGGCGTAGAAGTGGCCCGGCTGGGCTTGAACCGATGGCATAAGATTCCTTACTGCTGGCTGCTGGCCAGAATAGAGTTCAAGTCCAGCACACGGTCAAAGCTGCTGCTGTTCGCGCGTGACCATTGGAGCTGGTCGACATGCAGATATTTGCAGGTCAAGAGGCGGTAGTCACCACGTTCTTTGGGTGGGGTCGGATTCTGATTCATCGGGCCTGTCTGGTAGATGTAGAGGTCTGGATGGCTGGCGATGATCGCTTCACTGCCGAGCTTGATGATTTTGCGATTGCCGAAATTAACCGGTTCGCCACCGGCGGCGCGTATGATGTTGCTGACAATATTACTCTGTCCGGCGACGCTTAAGGGGAGGGCGCTGATTTCGAAAATCACCTTTGGCTTCGACGGCAGCATTTTGAGCCCGTGCAGCTTTTTGCGCAGGCTGTGGGTCAGTTCCTCCGCTGCTACTTCGCGTCCGGTCTGGTGTCCGA
The DNA here is from genome assembly GCF_000384395.1 of Geopsychrobacter electrodiphilus DSM 16401. Taxonomy (NCBI): domain Bacteria; kingdom Pseudomonadati; phylum Thermodesulfobacteriota; class Desulfuromonadia; order Desulfuromonadales; family Geopsychrobacteraceae; genus Geopsychrobacter; species Geopsychrobacter electrodiphilus. Next base: position 2,358,974 of record NZ_ARWE01000001.1, on the reverse strand, counting down.
GCTCTTCAGTTTGTAGCAGAACTTCGGCCAGGGTCTTCGGGTTATAGACGAAGGTTTGCGCGCCAATACTGGCACTCATCTGCTCGCTGAAAAAACGGTTTGAGGAGATGATCAGCAGATCGGGCTTTAAGCTCATAATCAGTTCGACATTCGGTTTGATGTGGGACCCGACTTTGAGCGCCTGTGGAAATTCCTCAAGGCTTCTGGTTATTCCGACCACCTGGTCGGCGAGCCCGAGTTTGAGCAGAATATCGCCAGCGGCCGGAGCCAAAACGACGATGCGCCGGGCGAAAGCTGGTTCAGCAAGAAAAAGAAAAATTGTCAGCAGCAGCAGATACCTGAACATCGTAAGTCTCCGAGAGTAGGGCACAGGTTAATTGGTCGCGGCTGACATCGGCCAGCAGGCGCCCCTGTTTGAGTAGCCAGAAGCGTTTAAAAAAACGCGCGGCCAGATTAATGTCATGCACCGGGGCAATGACAGTCTGCTCCGTTTTGCAGAGATAGTCGATGACCTCGAGGCTGTGGCGGACATCAAGGCTGGCGTTCGGTTCGTCAAGAAAAAGAATTGGTGCCTGCTGGTTGAGTGCGCGCGCCAGCATCACTCGTCGTTGTTCTCCGCCTGAAAGCTGGTTGAAACGCCGTTCGGAGCGTTCTGTCAGGTCGAGTTTTGCGAGCAGTTCACGGGTGTGCTCGCGATCCGCCTCGGACGGCTGACGGCCATCGGTCTGGGCGAAACGGCCGAAGAGCACCACCTCGAAGACCGAAAAAGGGAAGATTACCTGTGTCTGTTGCGGCAGCATGGCGAACAGGCGCGCCCGCTCGAGAACCGAAATTTTTTGCAGAGCCCGTTGGTTGTAGCAGATTTTTCCTCGCCCATCGAGCAGCCCGGTCAAGAGTTGCAGCAGGGTGCTCTTGCCCGAACCGTTCTCCCCCAGAATCGCCAGCTTTTCGCCAGGCGCTACCTTGAGTGGCGGCAGCTGCAGGCTGAACCCCCCACGGGTAAATGTCAGATTATTGAGGCTCAGTTCAGCCATGCCAGAGCCTTTCGCGTCGGGTGCGCAGCAGATAAAGAAAGAAAATACCCCCTAACAGCGCGGTAATAATGCCGACCGGGAGTTCGGCTCCGCCGGGGATGATGGAGCGCGCCCCGGCATCTGCCAGCATTAGCAGCATGGCGCCGAGCAGGGTCGAAGCGGCCATATTGCGTTTCATGTCGCTGCCGTAGATGCTGCGGGCGATATGGGGTGTGATCAGGCCGACGAAGCCGATAATGCCGGTATGACTGACGGCCACAGCCACCAGCAGGGTTGCCAGCACAAAACTGAAGGCGCGCAGTCGTGCGACATTCACCCCCATGGTGCATGCCGAGGCTTCATCAAAAGCGAGCAAGTTCAATTGCAGACCGATGCGCTGCAGGAGCACGAAACTGATGACCAGCAGTAGGGTGCAGACGCCCAGACGCGTCCAGTCGACAATGAAGAAACCGCCCATCAGCCAGAAGACGATGGAGGAGAGGCTCTCCTCAAAATAGAACTTACTGAAGCTGATCAATGCCGAGGCGACGATATTTACCACCACTCCGGCGAGGATCATGGTCACTGGGTTGATGACACCGCCGCTGACCGACAGGCGATAGACCAGGAGCAGGCCGCACAGCCCGGTCATAAGTGCCAGCACGGGGACCAGCGGCAGTGGTAGCCCCAAGGCAATCCCAAAGACTGCACCAATCGCCGCCGAACTGGCGGTGCCGGTGGTGAAACTGTCGGCCAGCGGGTTCTTGAGGGTGAGCTGATAAACGCTCCCTGAGAGCGCGAGCATGCCGCCGATTACCGCCGAAAAGAGCACACGTGGCAGACGCAGGCTGAATAAGATCTCTCGCTCTGTTTCGCTCATGTGCAAAGGGTTGATCGCAGTGGCGCCGCTGAAAAGAGCTATGACAAAGGACACTGCAAGCAGGCTGAAGAGTAGCCGTTTCATGCCTCGACCCTTTCGATGATTCGGTTGGTCAACCAGAAGAGGATGACCACCATCGCTGCCAGCAGCAGATAAAGCAGGGCGCTGGTGTCTCCATTCTGGAGCAGGGTGGCACGAATCAGGCGTGTTGTGTAGGTCAGGGGAAAGAGGCTGGCAACCACCTTGATTGGCAGGGGCATCTGGTCGACCGGGAAGAAGGTTCCAGACAGAAACATCATCGGGGTGATCAGAAAGGCGTTGACGGTGGCCTGGTCGGCGTGACTGCGTACGATCATTGCCGCCAGCACTCCGAGCAGGGAGAAGATTGCCAAATGCAGCAGTAGTGCGAGGAAAAAACCGGGGCCGAAATGCAGGTTCACTCCGCACAGCAGGCTGTAGATGGCAATAATGGCGACCGGGATCAGGCCACGGACGATGCCATACCCCATTTCGCCGAGCACGATCTGCCAACGGCTAAAAGGGGCGATCAGGTACTCTTCGAAGACCTTGAAGTAAAAGCGTGAGATATTGATCTCGGTGGCGATGGCGTAGCTCTGGTTCATGCTCGCCATGGTTAAAAGCCCAGGAAGCAGAAAACTTAAGTAGTCGTGGCCGCCGACCGATGCGCCACGCCCCACGCCAAAACCGAAGGCGAGTAGAAACAGCGCCGGCGAGACCGCCGAGGCGAATAAGGTCTTGAGAAACTTGCGGCGTAAAATCAAAATTTCACGCCAGAATATGCCACGTGCACCATGGAGCATCAGGGTTCGATCCTCTTGCCGGTCAGCTGCAGGAAGACATCCTCAAGGGTTGTTTCACGGATACGCACCGCGCTGTCTATCTGTTTGAGACGGAGCATGGCTTCCGCGCGTTCATTAAAAAATTCGTTGATGACATCTTCCTGGTTGTAAATATCAAGGACAAAGCGGCCGGTCTGCTCACGCAACGCTTGCGGTGATCCTTCGGCGATGATCTGCCCCTGGTCGATAAAACAGACCCGTTCTGCCAGCTGCTCGGCTTCTTCGATGTAGTGGGTGGTCAAGAATAGGGTGCAGTTTTGTTCCTGATTGATCCGGCGTAAAAAGGCCCAGATTCTGCGTCGGCTGTGAGGGTCGAGTCCGGCGGTCGGTTCGTCGAGAAACAGGATAGATGGTTCGTGAAGCAGGGCCCGAGCGATGACGAGTTTGCGCTTCATTCCACCGGAGAGTTTCTGGGCCGGAGTGTCGCGTTTATCCAGCAGGCCGGCCAGCTCGAGGCAGACCTCAACCCGGCTGGTGATACTGGGGCCGCTCATCCCGAACAGGCGGCCATGAACTTGTAGGTTCTCGGCCGCGGTTAGTTCGCGGTCGAGGTTGTTGTGCTGCGGGACGACGCCGATTCGTTTGCGCACCGCGAGCGAAGAGCGGGTAAAGAGCTCGCCCTGATAGCAGATCAGTCCACTGTCGGGGCGCAGCAGGCCGGTCAGCATGTTAATGGTGGTGGTCTTGCCTGCACCGTTGGGTCCGAGAAAGGCGAAGAGTTCTCCGGCCTTAAGATGGAGGTCGATGCCGTCCACCGCCGCGACCTTTCCGAACGAACGTCTCAAGTCTCTGACCAGAATTTCGGGGCAATCAGTGCAAGTCAATCCCGGCCTCCGTGGCGGCGTCCTGCAGATGATCGATAAACAGCTGGCGTACGGCTGGGTTGTTGCCCAGCCCCTGCATCACCGGCGTCACGGTTATCCCCGCGGCTTCAAGTTGTGACTTCCATGAAACCGGACTGTTCCCGGCCATGTCCTTGCTGGCGTGGTCTCCCGCGACTACCATCAGCGGTTTGAGTAGCACTTTTTTAGTGTTGGACAGGCGTAGTTTGTCCAGCACATCGCTGAAACCAGGATGACCCTCAACCGTGCCAATACGCGTTTTAACCTGCGGGTAGCGCTGGTTCATCAGCTCTTCAAGTTCGTAATAGAGTCCCGTCGACAGATGCTGGTTGCCGTGTCCCATGTAAACCAGGTCTGCCCCAGCGGCTTGTGCCAGGGCGACATCGGCAGCAAGTGCCGCGGTAAAACTCTGCAGGTCCACTCGGTATGGATGTTTTTCTCCCCATATCCCCATCAGAGGCCGACCAAGGGTGATCTTGTCGAATGGCCGCCAATGATCTTTAAGGGTGCTGATCGAAAGCAGCCCATTAATGTAGGCCTGAACGTCCTGAAATTCTTCGCCGTCAGTCAAATGAGTCGGTTGGACCACGATGGTTTTATATCCTTGATCCTGCAGGTCTGCCAGGGTGCCGAGCAGACTCTTGATTCGATAGAAGTTATTCGGAACATCTGGATGCGCCGTACGATACGCCTTGTCCTCGGCGCGGTCATGCCATTTATTCCGGATAATGTTCGAGGTGAAAGCCATCCGCACCGGGATGTTCGGATAATTGACCTCAACGTCGTGCATAATCGCCAGCAGAGCATCGACCGCTGCTGGGTAGGTGGTGCCGAATGAGGCGATGGCGATGGCCGTTTTTTCAGGAGCATGTTTCATGGCGAGAGCATCCGAGAAGGGGAAGAGCAGTATGACAAGGGGAATGATTAAACGTGCTGCTAGCATAATGGCCTCAAGCGGAGTAAGAGTTCAAGCGCGCCCATAAAAAAGCCCACAGATTGCTCATTCAAGCAATCTGTGGGCTTCATCCGTTTTGGAAGCGCAGCGATTATTCCAGACTCCCTATAACCCGGGGAGATTTCTGAATCTTCATGTCCGGCAGGTCTTCTGGCTCGCGTATCATCCCGAAATGGCCGCCTTCCCGAAAAAAAATCAGTGGCGTCTGGCCTTTCAGTCCTCGCTTACAGCGGCGGGTCCGCGGGGGATTCTCACCCCTCTTCCCTTGACCGGGCATTTTAATTTCTTCGACGTACCTATATAAGGCGGCCGGCTTCAGGCTGTCAAGTTTACTCGGTTCCGGGCATTGGTACCAGCTGAATCTGAATGCGTCGATTGAAAGCCCTGCCCTCTGCGGTGCTGTTGTCTGCCACGGGTCTGTATTCACTGTACCCGGCAGCGACCAGGCGCTCTCCCGGGAGACCGACCTCGTCTTGCAGCACATGCACTACGCTGTTGGCTCGCGCAGTGGAGAGTTCCCAGTTTGTGGGGTAGGTTTCTTTGAGTCGACTGCTGATCTGGACATTATCAGTATGACCTTCAACCAGCAATGCCTTGTCGGGGAATTTTGTCATGATGTCGCCGAGACTGCGCAGGACTTTTTTCCCCTCCGGGCGCACTTCGGTCTTGCCTGAATCGAAGAGAATTTTATTCGGCAGATTTACCGACAATTTCCCTTTGAGATTGGTAATGGTCAACTCTCCACGTTTAATTTCCTGCTCCAGCGCGCCAACCAGCTGGTCGTAGGTGTTCTTCAGACTTGCGACCTTCTCGTCACGCGCCTTGCGTTCGGCTGCAACCTGCTCTTTAAGTTGATTCTGTTCCTGCTGAAGCTGCGCAATGCTGGTCAGTAGTTCCTGGTTGTTCTGATTCATCTCCTGGAGTTGTTCCTGCATTTGTTCTTGCCGGCTGCTGAAGGTTTGTTGACTGCGATCGAGATCGGCGCGCTCGTTTAAAAGAGTTTGCTGCAATTCCGAGTTTTTCTTGAGTTGGGCGATCAGTTTGGTGTTCAGCCCTGAGATCTCGGTGTCTCCTTGTTGTTTCAGGGTTTCAAGGGTCTTGATTCGATTGTTTGCCTCTGCCAAGTTCTGGCTCAGCTGGGTTGCCTCGTTGGCTTTTAGATCGAATGTGCCCTGGCTGACACAACTCGCAAGGAGCAGCATCAGGCTTAAGTATCCAAGTTTTTTCATGGTTGACTCCACGGATTAAGGTCATAAGTCGAGACCCACTTTTATCACAAGTGGTCGAAATGTAAAGGAGATTTCCTGTGGAAAGGGACCGGAATATCAGTTGCGGGTCTCTGGGCGCTGTGTTATAAAATAGTAACTTAAAAATGAGAAACTGTCCTGTAAAATTATGGGTTTGCGGAGTTCACCAATGTTTGCTATCCAAAGAATTATTCAGACTGCGCTTGAGGAAGATATCGGGCTGGGTGATATCACGACCGAAGTGACAGTCGCGTCGGACACTATTGTCCGCGCGGAACTGGTCGCTAAAGAAGATTTTGTGTTGGCGGGGTTGGATGTCGCCGGGCAGGTTTTTAAAACGGTTGACCCTGCGATTGCCTATGAAAAACTGCTGCAGGATGGGTGCAGGGTGCGCAAAGGGGAGGTTATTGCCTGGCTGCGGGGCTCAGCTGCTGGCCTGCTTAAAGGCGAGAGGGTTGCGTTAAATCTGCTGCAGCGCATGAGTGCCATCGCCAGCCTCACCAGTCAATATGTCGCCGCGGTCTCCGGGACCAAGGCGGTTATTGTCGATACGCGCAAGACCGTACCAGGGCTGAGAGTTTTGGATAAATATTCGGTACGGATGGGGGGCGGGCGCAATCACCGGATCGGTTTGTTCGATGGGGTGTTGATTAAAGAGAATCATATTGCCGCAGCCGGTGGGATTGCCGAGGCAATCAGTCGTGCCAAGCAGAAGGTACCACACACCCTCAAGATCGAAATCGAAACGCGTAACCTTGATGAAGTCGAACAGGCTCTGACTGCAGGTGCCGATATTATTATGCTTGACAACATGACTTTTGATGAACTGCGTCAGGCGGTGGAGCGGATCGCCGGACAGGCTTTGATAGAAGCCTCGGGTGGTGTCAATCTTGAGACGGTTGCTGACATCGCCTCCACTGGGGTTGATATTATTTCAGTTGGAGCCTTAACCCATTCGGTCAAGGCCGCCGATATCTCAATGTTGTTTGACTAAGCTCCCCATTGCAATCCCGGGAGTTGTCGTTTGGCCTGTGCCCTGAACTCCTGCCAGGAGCTAATTTGACCTCACGAGAGCAGATTATACAGTTATTTCGCCAACGGCTCGGAGACTATATCTCGGGTCGTGAGATCTGCAGCGTCTTGCAGATCTCACGCGCTGCTGTCTGGAAACAGGTTGAGCAGTTACGAGAGCTTGGCTTTGAGATTGAAGCGCGTCGTTCTCGCGGATATCGGTTACTTGAATCCCCTGACCTCCTGCTGTCTGCAGACATAAGCGCTGAGCTTGGGACGAGCCTGATTGGTCGAAAAGTCCATTGCACCTCCGAGATTGCTTCGACTAATCAACTGACTCAGCAGTTGGCCGTCGATGGTGCTCCTGAAGGTCTGGTCGTGCTGGCCGATGCGCAGACTGCGGGGCGTGGTCGTATGGGGCGCTGCTGGACGTCTCCAGCTGGCGTCAATGTTTATTGCTCCATTCTTTTGCGGCCGCCAATCTCACCTCGGCAAGCGCCACAGTTAACATTCCTGACCGCCGTCGCCGCAGCGGAAACCTTGAACGCCCTCTATAGCCTGAATGCCCGAGTGAAATGGCCGAACGATATTCTGGTTGGGGGACGCAAGATTGCCGGGCTTTTGAACGAACTCAGCGCCGAAACAGAACAGATTCACGCGCTGGTGATGGGGGTGGGGATCAACGTCAATATGACCGCCGCCCAATTTCCCGCTGACCTGCGTTATCCAGCAACTTCGGTGCGGATAGAGATGGGTGCTGTGCAGCCGCGCCTGCCCCTGGTTCGGTTGATGTTGCAGCGTATTGATGAGCTTTATCTCGAGTTCTTAGCTCAGGGCTTCTCTCCCCTGCGTCGTCGCTGGGAAGCCCTGTTCGATCTCCTGGATCGTCAGGTTGAGGTTGATCTCGGTGCGCGTATTATTTCGGGGGTTGTCGGTGGCCTGGAGCCGGACGGTGCTTTGAAATTATTTCTGCCTGATGGGAGTGTGGAGCGGGTTCTGGCGGGGGATGTTAAGCCGATCGGGATGCAAGCCAAAGGTTGAGGTTTCGCCGAATCTGCGGTTTTTATCCCACGATCACTGCGGGTAAACGATGTTTGCGGAGTTGATACGATGCTACTGGTAATTGACGTTGGAAATAGTAATACGGTGATGGGGGCCTATCTTGGCAAGGAGCTGGTGAGTGATTGGCGTATTGCGACCGACAAGGATCGTACGGTTGATGAATATGCGATGCTGGTACATAACCTTTTTAATCTGGCCGGGATGAAATTTGATCAGCTTTCCGCGGTTATGATCTCTTGTGTTGTCCCCCCGATGCTCAACAGCCTCGAAGCTCTCTGCCGCAAGTATTTTAAGCTGGTCCCATTGGTGGTCGGCCCGGGAGTTAAAACCGGGATGCCGATCCTCTATGATAACCCTAAAGAGGTCGGAGCCGATCGGATTGTCAACGCCGTTGCGGCTTACGACAAATGGCACTGCGGCATGATCGTCGTTGATTTTGGTACTGCAACCACCTTTGATGTCATTTCGGCAGCCGGTGAATACCAGGGAGGGGCAATCGCCCCGGGGATCGGGATCTCTGCAGATGCTCTCTTTGCCCGCGCCAGCAAACTGCCGCGGGTTGAATTTTCCCGCCCGCCGCAGGTGGTGGCCAAGAATACGGTTAACAGCATTCAGGCAGGCATCTTTTTCGGCTATGTCGGTCTGGTTGAGGGGATTGTTACCCGTATGCGGCAAGAACTTGGTCAGCCACTTATGGTGATAGCGACAGGCGGTCTGGCCGCTTCAATCGCCGGAGCCAGTGCCATGATCGACAGTATCGAACCCTTTTTGACCCTTGAGGGGCTGCGTATCCTGTATGAGCGAAACCTTTAACAGTAAAATTGGTACAAGCAGCTCTAACTCAGTACGAATGGTAATCTCCCCTTAATGATGTGTGATTGTAGTCGATTGATATCCGTCTGGCAGGTTGATATCTGAAAAACAGCGTCTTCCTGCTATCCCCTTTTTCGATGAGGCAAAGGAGCGAGTATGGGCAAATACGATACGGCGACATTACGAAATTTTGGCATTGTTGCTCATAACAGTGCAGGCAAGACCTCTCTGGTCGAGGCGATGCTCTTTGACACCGGGGTGACCAAAAAACTCGGTAAAGTGATTGATGGTTCCTCTGTCATGGATTTTGAAGAGGAAGAGATCAAGCGCGCCATGACCCTGAGTGCCAGCCTGAACCACTGTGTCTGGAAGGGCCACAACCTGAACATTGTCGATACTCCGGGGGTCAGCAACTTTTTACACGACACTCATCGCTGTCTGCGCGTTCTGGGGGGAGCCGTAGTGATCGTTTCGGCGATCTCGGGAGTGAAGTCCCAGACGCGTAAGATCTGGGAATGGTGTGACAAATTTGAAGTTCCGCGGATTGCATTTGTCAATAAGATGGATCGGGATCGGGCCGATTTTCTCAAGGCCGTCGACGACATGGAAAAATCCCTCGGTGTGCGCAGTGCGATTGTGACCATGCCGATTGGAGCCGAAGCAGAATTTCGCGGGACGATTGATCTGGTGAAAATGCGTGCCCGGCTCTACGAGTTTAACGAATCAGGTGCATTTAAAGAGGTCGATATTCCCGCTGAACTCTTGGACGAAGCCCAGCGTTTACATCTGCAACTGGTTGAAACTGTAGCCGAAGCTGATGATGAGCTGATGGAGAAGTATCTCGAAACGGAAACGCTCAGTGAAGCTGATTTATTGCTCGGCTTGCGCGAAGGGACCTTGACTGGTGTCTTTACCCCGGTATTTTGCGGAAGCGCCCTGGCCAACATCGGGGTGCGGCAATTGCTCGACTACATTGTCGCCTGTCTGCCCTCACCTGTCGACAAGGGGGTCCAGCTTGGGACCCTGCCGGGGTCCGAGGAAATTGTCGAACGCCAACCGAGTGAGGATGCACCGTTTTCGGCGATGGTCTTCAAGACGATCAATGACCCTTATGCCGGAAAGTTGAGCTTTGCCCGTGTCTATTCCGGGACCTTGAAAACTGATACGGTCGTACTGAATCCGTTGCGTGACGAAAAAGAGCGGGTCGGGCACATCTTTCGCATGGCTGGGAAAGAACAGCAGGACATTGAGTCTGCGGTAGCCGGTGAAATTGTTGCACTGCCAAAGCTGAAGTACACCGCCACTGGCGATACCCTCTGTGATCTCCAGGCCCCTGTTCTTTATGAGCCCCTGGTGCCGCTAAAGCCGATCATCTCCTTTGCGCTTTTGCCGGCTAAAAAGGGGGAGGAAGATAAGATTTATACCGGGCTGCATAAATTGATGGAAGAAGATCCGACCCTGCGCGTGGTGCGTGATGAAGAGACTCATGAAATGGTGCTTTCCGGCATGGGGCAGGTTCATCTTGAGGTCGCAGTCGAACGCCTCAAAAGGAAATATGGCGCTGATGTGAGTTTGAAAGAACCGAAGGTCCCCTATCGTGAAACAATTCGCAGCAACGCCGAAGTCCAGGGTAAATATAAAAAACAGTCGGGAGGTCGCGGTCAGTACGGTGACGTGTGGCTCAAGGTCGAGCCTTTGTCCCAAGGAGGCGGTTTCGAGTTCGTCGACAAGGTTGTCGGTGGAGTGGTGCCGCGCAATTATATTCCGGCTGTCGAAAAAGGGGTTATAGAGGCGATGAAAAAGGGCCCCTTGACCGGCAGCCAGATGGTCGATGTGCGTGTAACCCTTTTCGACGGGTCACATCATTCAGTCGATTCCTCCGAAATGGCATTCAAGGTCGCTGGGTCAATGGCCTATAAAAAGGCGATTGAGAGCTGTAAACCGACCTTGCTCGAGCCGATTATGAATTTAGAAGTAACTGTGCCTGACGATTGTATGGGCGATGTGATCGGAGATTTGACTTCACGCCGTGGAAAGGTGAACGGTGTTGAACCTCAAGCTAATGCCCAGATGATAAAAGCCGAGGTTCCCATGGCCGAAGTCCTGCGCTATGCGCCCGAACTGCGCTCATTGACCTCTGATCGAGGAATGTTTTCAATGGAGTTTGATAAATATGAAGAGGTGCCTTCTCATCAGGCGGCCAAGATTTTGGCAGACCTGAAAACAGTTTAATCTCCGTTGTCGAGGGTTGAAAACGGTCAGCTGTCTAAAGCAAATTCCGGCGTTTCATCAAGGAGTTAGAGAAATGTCTCAAGAAGAGATCGGTCAGAGATCTACTGACGAAACACCCCGGTCATCTGACTTTGTGGATCGGGCCTCCGAACATACTGCCATCTCCCCAGAACTGGTTGTCGGGGAGCGGCCCTCATCAAAGAGCCGGGGTGTAAAACTGCTGTTGTTTTTAATGCTGGTGGTGGTGATGGGTTGCGTCATTTATTATTTGTTGGGCCAATATATTGTTGATGTAGAGCCGTCTGCAACGTCGGGGGCCTTAACCTCAGTAATTAAAATAAATAGACCAGATAGCCCTGTAATTCCCCTGGAGGAGGGAGTCAAGGTCGAGATTGTTCCAGTCGAGAAGTTAGCCTCAGTTGAACCTTCCCCCCCCAGGGTTGCCGCTTCTAACCCTGAAGTAGATCCAGTTCCTATGGTTGTAGCGCCTGCCAAAGCAGTAGGAACCCCAGCATATGTCCTTGCTAGTGGGCGTTATTTGTATTCAGATAAATTAAATAAGGCGATCAGCCAGATTGAAAAAATGGGGTACAAAACCACACGCACCAGTATAAATGAAGAGCACAAGATGACTCGCCTGCTGCTGAATCGATTTGACACGAAGGCCATGGCGGAAAAACGACTTGCCGAAATTCTTCCCAAAATAGCCGGTGCCTTTATCGTCGCTGAAGCGGGAAAGTTTGCTCTTTACGCAGGCTCTTACTTGTCGCTTGATATGGCGCGGCGTGATGCCGATTATCTTTTTGCGGAGGGCATTCGGACTGTAGAGTCCTCGGTTAGCGTCGCTCTTCCCCGGACTACCCTGACATTTGGCAGCTTTGCAACGCGTGATGAGGCATTGAAAGTGGCGGATAAATTGAAGAAAAAAGGGGTGCTGGCGCCGAAGGTCGTCTCGAACAGTTAAGATCTATCGGAGTTTTTACAAAGAGAGAGATTGAGGGTAATTCAGTTTGAGTAGTGACGACGATAAAAATATCAAATTTAAAGTACCGGCGGCTGTCGCAAAGATAATGAAGCAGTGGGGGGGGCGCGCTGTTCGTCTCGCCGCGGCGAGAGGCGCCTTGCCCATGTCGGGCCCGAATCTGGTGACAGTTCTTTTTATTTTTTATCATGGAGAAGACCAGGAATTGCGAGCCGAAGCGCTCAAAACCTTGAAAGAACTCTCTCCGGGAATCTTGAAAACGGTTTGTTCTCAGACCGAGATCCACCCTGAAGTCCTCGACCTCCTGGGTCGCCTTCATTATAAAAATATGGAGGTCATGGAGCCCTTGTTAACCAACCGGATGGTTGGGCTGAAAACACTCCATTTTGTTGCAGAAAACGCATCCGGGCATGTCCTGGACCTGGTCGCGCGAAATGATACGGCGATCCGCAAGGACAAAGCTTTAAGGTTGCTGATTATCAACAATCCAAATGTTGATAAGGTCCTGAAGATTCAACTCGGGTGGAAAGAAGAGGTTGTTACTGAACCTGTTACTCTAAAAGCGAAGAATAAAGGCGCTGCAGTTTCTTCGGTTGAAGAGGAAGCGGAAGCTGATGAAGAAACGGAGGTTCTCAGCGAGGTTGCTGAGTCCGGTCTTTCCAAATATCAAGAACTGCTGGATATGCCGGTCTCAGAGAAAATAAAAATGGCGCTGACTGGGGACAAGGAGTGGCGTTCGTTGCTGGTCCGCGAAGCGAATAAACTGGTCTGCTCAGCCGTATTGAAAAATCCACGGATAACTGAAGCTGAAGTGTTGATGGTCGCTAAAAATCGCGCCAGTAATGATGAACTGATTCGCACTATCTTGTTGAATCGCGAGTGGCTCAAAAATTACGATATGAAAAAAGCGCTGATCGAACACCCGCGAACCCCTTTACAAAGTGCTATGCGTTTCATGTCCTTTCTGACAGAGAGAGATATTAAAGATCTGGCTAAAAGTCGTAACGTTTCACAGGCAATCGTAAACAATGCCAGACGCATGCTGATGACTAAAAAACATTGAACCGAGTTTGAGCGCTGAGGATGATTATGCAGAAAGATAAATTTTCTATCGGAGTATTGACTCTGTCGGATAAGGGGTCACGGGGGGAGCGCGAAGATACCAGCGGGGTGTTGATTGGTGAAATGGTGAGTCACCTTGGGGATGTGGTCTGCTATCAGGTGATCCCTGACGATGTTGCAACGATTGAGCTGACTCTGTGCCGTTGGGTCGATGAGGTCCGACTTGATCTGATCCTGACCACGGGTGGGACAGGCTTGACTCCGCGTGATGTCACCCCGCAGGCGACTGCCAGGGTGCTTGATTATCAGGTCCCCGGTATGGCCGAAGCGATGCGTGCGGCCAGTCTGCTCAAAACACCTCATGCCATGCTGTCGCGGGCCCTTGTCGGGGTCAGGACCAATTCGCTGATCGTCAATCTTCCCGGCAGCCCAAAGGCTGCCAGAGAGAATCTTGAGGTATTGCTACCCGCCCTGCCGCACGCACTCGCCAAGCTTAAAGGGGACCCTTCTGATTGTGCGGTAAGTGATGCGCCTGGTAGACCGGGGTAGATTGAATAACTCCTGGGACAGGCAACCCATCAAAAACATGACGGACAAGCAGATTGAATGTAAACTAGATAGGGCTCTCCTAAAAAACTGCTGGAGGTTTACAACATGATGTCAGCTGCGCTTATTACCGTGCCTAAAAGGCGGTTCAAGATTTTGTTGGTTGATGATGTCGAGTTGTTTGTCGAATTGCAAAAGACCTTCTTCAGTCGTGAGCAGTTCCATATTTTTACCGCCAGTAATGGGGTTGAGGCCTTGCGCCTGGTGACAGCAGAGAAACCCGATCTGGTTTTTCTTGATTTGTATATGTCGGGGATGAACGGTGATGAAGTCTGCCGCCGGATTAAGGCAAACCCCGAGACAGCCAATGTTCCGGTTGTTATGGTCGTACAGCAGGGGAGTAGCGGCGATATTGATCTCTGTCGTGCCGTTTGCTGTGATGATATTTTGTATAAACCGGTACGGCGTGATGATTTTATACGCGCCAGTCGCACGCAGTTGTCACTGGTTGAGCGTTTGACCCCACGCTTTACCGTGCGCCTGCTGGTGCATTTCGGATTGCGTCAGGAGCGTCTGTTTCAGCAATATACGGTCAATGCTGGTGTCGGTGGGTTGTTTCTGGCCTCCGAGGCGCATCTTTCGATCGATACCTGGCTGAGCGTGAAAATGGAAATTCCTGATGGACATCCCCCCCTCAGTTGTCGCGGGCGCGTCGCCTGGGTGAACCATCCTGACTGGATGAAAAAACCAAACCTCCCTCATGGGATGGGTGTTGAATTTGTCGATATCAGCCCTGAACAACAACAGAGGCTGGCGACCTATTTCGCACAGTCTGATGTGACGTTCGAGTAACTATCCCGCTGTGCATTTACCTGTTGCAAGCCCATTTCCCGGCTCTGTTTCTCCGTTAGGTGCTGTTGTTCCTTTTTGGTGAACTTTCATTTGTAGTTCCACGCTTCAATACCATTTTATTTCACTACAACGGAGCAAGTCTGATCTGTTCGCCCCGTTGTTTATCTCATATGATTTATTACATTTATATCCTTCCACATTGGGGTGTGAAATATTATCTCCGGATCAAAATAACTGGAATTAATACCAGGTTGCCCCTGAGTGGGGTTGGCCGTGACAACTCCCCGTGCAAGTGACATTGCTGGGATCTACTGTGATTGTCATACTTTGTGGCGCTGTATTGGGAACAGATTCCAGATCTGCGCGACTGAACCCCACGGGTGGTTGAACTCTTGGCATCGTAAAGTGCCGGTACGCCAGAGGATCATCAATTACACCATCTTGAGAATCTGGCCCGTTATTGGTGTGACAGACGTTGCAGGCTACCTGATTCTGATGGCCGATGCGGTTGTGACGTCCCATCCGATTTGGAACTGTAGCCCCATCAGGTGGGTTCCCATGACAGGTGATGCATTCCCCTTTTGTAGCACCCGTTGGGTCACTGACGTGACAAGTCTTGCAGGGCATACCTGTAGACGGGAGCTGGCCAGGGAGAGGCTTCTCAACATCATGGCAGAGGAAACAAGCGTTTTCCGCATTGCTTGATCCACCATAATTATCATGTGTGGTCCCCCAATTGGCATCAGGGTTGACTGACGGATCTCCCGGCACGGCATCGTACCAACGGATATTTTCATTTAACGCCTGAGAGGGGTGTGCAGTTCCAAGGTTGTGGCAGGCTTCACAGCCTTGACCGCCAATTCCCACGGTAAATGAGGGGCTGGAGCCGACACCACCCGAGGTACCGTGGCAGGACTGACAGTCCAGAAGGCCATTTGGAAAAGCAGCTGACCCCTTGGCATCAGGGCCGTGGAGTGCTGGGGACAGGTAGGAGCCATCTTTGGTATGTACATGGCAATCATGACAGAGGTTGGGCAGGCTTCGGTATTGTCTTGTCAGGGTATGGCACTGGTTGCACGTGGCCCCGTAGCTACCTAAAGGCGCATGAGAAGTGCCATGTACCCAGGTGACACCAACGGGTACTCTGCTACCGGTTGGTCCGAAATGGCACTTGTCGCAACTAACACCGGCCGCGCCGCCTAATAGATCCTGACCATGACAAGCCTTGCAGCTGTTAACATCTGCCAGTGCCGCCGTGCCATGGAAGGTCTGGCTGGCACTATCTACCCATGCCTGACCCAGGGGGTGGGTAGCACCAATGTGGCAATCGTGACATTGATTTGGACCTTGACCGGGGTATTGACGTAACGCTGTGTGGCAGGCGTTACAGGTTTCACCAAAGGATATAAGTTGATTATGGGGGATGGTTCCGTGGGTCCAATTTGAGTCCACGGGGGTCTTGCGGGTGAAATCAGTCAAGCTGAAATGGCAACGATTACATCCTGGAATATTCGCAGATCCAAGCAGGTCTACGCCATGGCAGATTTTACAGGTATCGAGCCCCTGCGCCTTCGCCTCGAGGCCGTGGAACGCAGTCTCAGCCGGATTGAGGTTGTTGGGAGAATGGACATTGCTGGTTGCCGCGGGAGCGCCATTGCCATTACTCTCATTAGAGCCGGAGCAGCCAGTAATGATCGCAGTTAGAATCGCTCCAACGATGAAAAGTTTCGAAATATTCATGGTTGCTCCCTGATGAATTTGACGCAGGATGAAATGGAAATTTATAAGATCAGCTAATCTTCAGTGTTAGTTCTCCTGCCCTGATAAATAGTGCCGTCTGTCACCATGCGGTATCTCATCCGAGGGTCTGAATTACGAATCTGCGCCTGGAGTTGTAGTTGTGTTAAGTCAGTAGACGACGGATCGGACAGGTAAGCATGGAACCGGTACCAGAGATTCTGGAACAGTTCTGCTACTCCATTTAGTTTTCGGCGCGCTTTTATAAAAAACGGGGATACTGCTTCGAGTAGAGAAGAATAATTTATTTATTTATAACAGAGTTTGATGTTATTTAGTCAATAAAATAAATCACTGAATTAAGTTAACCTCACGGTTTTTAAGCCACTTAGCCTCGTTTGCCTGCCCCAGCCTTGGCTCTTTGCAATTGGTTGAAACCCAAAAGTTGATCATGTTGATAAAAAGCAATCTTATAAGTGAATGTGCACACTGTACACAGTTGCTGTGGATAGAATTGTGAAAACAGGGTGAGTTTGTTTGCCGGGTCCATGCGCTCTCTAGGATGTAGCCTTTTGCATAAAAAATAATCAGCAAAATAGGGTAAAAAATTCTCTCTTTACCAGCCGCTTGAGTTTGGACAAAATAGCATACAAGAAGTTGAAGTGAACACAAACGATGACCTCAGGGTTGAGGCGTACGCGAAAGGTGGATCAATGACAGAGACAATTCACGCTACAATGGGAGAACTGATGGGGACGGTTGCAGGGCGCTTTGCGGGACAGGATGCCCTGGTATATGCCGACCGTGGGTTGCGCTACAGCTGGCAGCAACTGGACGAGGAGACCGATCTGGTCGCGCGTGGCCTGCTGCAGATGGGGCTCGGCAAAGGGGATCACGTTGCGCTCTGGGCTTCGAACGTGCCTGAGTGGGTAATTTTGCAGTTTGCTACAGCCAAGATTGGCGCGGTGTTGGTGACGATCAACACCAGCTATCAGGCGACAGAGTTGGAGTTTATCCTGCGTCAGTCCGATGCCAGGGCGTTGTTCATGGTGGGGGAATTCAAGGGGGTCGATTACCTCGAGATTATTCACCGTGTGGTTCCTGGGCTGGAGCAGGGAGGGGCGACATACGAGAAGCTCCCTGAATTGAAACATGTGGTCTTTTTGGGCGATGATTGTCCTGCCGAGCTTCTTTCCTATAAGCAGATGCGCGCTGGCGCCGCAAAGGTCAGCCTGTCTGAACTTGAACAGGTTGAAGCCTCGCTCAGTGAAGATGATGTTATCAACATGCAATACACCTCCGGGACCACCGGATTTCCCAAAGGGGTGATGCTGACCCATCATAATATAATCAATAACGGCTTCAATATCGGACGCTGTATGGATTTTAACAGTCTGGACCGCCTCTGTATCCCGGTACCGTTTTTCCATTGCTTCGGTTGTGTCCTGGGGGTGATGGCTTGCGTCACCCACGGCGCGGCGATGATCCCGATCGAGGTTTTTGAACCTTTGCAGGTGCTCAGGACCATCGAATCTGAACGCTGTACGGCGGTGCATGGTGTGCCGACCATGTTTATCGCCGAACTGGATCATCCGCAGTTTGGCGAGTTTGATTTAAGTTCCTTGCGTACGGGTATCATGGCCGGCTCACCCTGTCCGACCGAGGTGATGCGGCGTGTGATCCATGACATGAACTGCTCCGAGATCACCATCGCCTACGGTCAGACCGAAGCCTCGCCGGTGATCACCCAGACCCGTACCCAGGATCCGTTGGAATTGCGTGTGGCCAGTGTCGGGTGCGCCCTGCCCAATGTTGAAGTGAAAATTGTGGATATTGAAACCGGGGTCGAACTTCCGCATGAAGAACAGGGTGAACTCTGCACCCGGGGCTATCTGGTGATGAGAGGGTACTATAAGTTGCCGGATGCCACCGCCCACGCGATCGACGCCGAGGGCTGGTTGCATACCGGGGACCTGGCAGTGATGGACGCTCATGGTTATTGCAAAATCACCGGTCGGATCAAGAATATGATTATCCGTGGCGGCGAAAATATCTATCCGCGCGAAATCGAAGAATTTCTTTATCGCCACCCGAAAGTTGCCGACGTCCAGGTTTATGGCGTTCCTGACCCGAAGTATGGTGAACAGGTGATGGCGGCAATCAAGCTGAAGGAGGGGGTTGAGTGTAGCGCCGATGAGATTCGCGATTTCTGTCGGGGAGAGATAGCGCGTTACAAGGTGCCGCGTTACGTGACCTTTGTCGACAGCTACCCGATGACCGCCAGCGGTAAGATCCAAAAATTCAAACTCCGTGAGCAAGCTATCTATGACCTCAAGCTGATTACTGACGATTCCGTCGTCGAAAGGAAACGCGCGTGAGAATAACCCCGAAATCCGAACTGGACCTGCGCACCGCCCGCCTGCAACAGTTGATGTCTCAGCAGGGTGTCGATGGCGCCGTGCTGTTGCAGAATGCCGACCTGTTTTACTTTACTGGCTCAATTCAGCAGGGAGTTTGTTATATCCCGGCCAGCGGCGAGCCGCTCTACCTGGTGCGCAAAGATTTTGGTCGTGCACGGATGGAATCGGGCCTGAAGCAGATAGCTCCATTGGCGAGCTTGAAGGGCGTTGCCGGGGCATTGAATGATCACAATATCCCCCTGCCGCACAAGGCCGGATTCGAACTGGATGTGTTACCGGTTGCTATCTTTGAACGCTGGCATAAGGCGCTGGGTGGGGGTGAACACTGTGATATCACCCCGCTCATCCGCCGGGTCAAGGCGATCAAGTCAGATTATGAAATTGCGATAATGAAGGATTGTGGCTTGCTGATGGACAAGATCTATCAACGCGCCAAAGAGGTGATTCAGGTCGGTAAAACCGATCTTGAAGTTTCAGCCGAACTTGAGTTTCTGGCGCGCAAGGAAGGGCATCAGGGGGTCACCCGGTTTCGGAGCTTCAACTCTGAACTCTTCTATGGACATATGTTTTCGGGCGCCGATGCTGCGGTGCCGGCGTATCTGGATGCGCCGCTGGGCGGACTAGGATTAAACTCCTCCATAGGCCAGGGGGCCAGCTACAAGAAGATTGCACCGAATGAGCCGATTATCGTTGATTTTGTTGCGGCGTTTGATGGCTATATGGTCGATATGACCCGCACCTTCGTGGTCGGCAAACTGCCGGCCAAACTGGGAAAGGCATATGAGGATATGCGCCGCGTGCAGCAACGGCTGGCAGAAATTACCCGCCCCGGGGTTGCCTGGGGGGATATTTATCAGCAGTGTTACGATTTTGCCGTTGAATTGGGCTACAAGGACCATTTCATGGGGAACGCCGGGGCGCAGGTCTCGTTCATCGGTCACGGCATCGGCGTCGAGATTGATGAATTCCCTTTTATTGCTCGTGGTTTCGATGACCAACTGCTCGAAGAGAAGATGTGCTTCGCCTTTGAACCCAAAGCCGTCTTTGTCGGTGAAGGGGCGGTCGGTATCGAAAACACCTTCTGGGTCGAAGCCGATGGTCTGCGACGTCTGACCTATTCGGATGAACAGTTGGTTGAATTGTAGCGTGAGGAGTGATGAGTGAGGTGTGACTATGCGGCAGCGGCCCGCTTGATTGCGCAGGCGGATGCTCTGATAATCACTGCGGGTGCCGGGATGGGAGTCGATTCGGGATTGCCCGATTTCCGTGGTGACCAGGGATTCTGGCAGGCCTATCCGATGTATGCCTCTCTAGGGCTCAGTTTTATCGATGCGGCCAATCCACGTCATTTTGAGCAGGATCCGCTCTTCGGCTGGGGATTCTACGGGCATCGAACCAACCTCTACCGTCAGACCGAACCCCATGCCGGTTTTCAGCTGCTGCTCGATTGGATCGAACGCTTCAATCTGGACTCTTTTGTCGTGACCTCCAATGTGGATGGGCAATTTCAGAAAGCCGGCTTCGACGAGCGGACGGTACTCGAGGTGCACGGGTCCATTCATTACCTGCAATGTATCGAGCCCTGTTGCCATGATGTCTGGCCCAATGAACTGGATTTCGTGATCGATATTAGCACCATGCGGGCGCACCGTTCAGCAGCTTGCCCAAATTGCGGTGGAGTTGCCCGCCCGAATATTCTGATGTTCGGCGATTATTCCTGGTTGTCTGATCGAACCAGCGCACAAGAAGATCGCTTTAGTCGTTTTCTTTCCAAATTAAGCGGCAAAAAGCTGGCAGTTATAGAAATGGGGGCCGGCAGTGCGATTCCGACCATCCGCCGCATGAGTGAAGATCTCGGCCGACAGCCCGGTGTGTCTGTCATCCGCATAAACCCACGTGAACCGCAGATTAGCGGTGGGCATTGCAGTATTAACCTTGGAGCACTTGAGGGCCTTAAGCTGCTCGAACGCTACCTTTAATTTTTAAGTTGTTTGCTGAAAATGGACGGAGGCAATCTGAAGCTAATTGATTCAGGATCGGTTTTTTGTTGAACAAAAACAGGCAGGTATAAGTCGGATCATTTTGTACTTTGGGGAGGAGTGTCACCGTAGCATTGTGTGAGTGCGCGTTTAATCCTGGCCACCAGGCGGACCGGATTGATCGGTTTGGCCATGAAATCGAAATAACCGTAGTCAAGTAAGCGGGCTTCTTCTTCGGGTGTCGCCTTGGCTGACAGGGCGATAACCGGGATATGGGCAATCTGACGGTTGGCTTTGATGTTACGGAACATTTCGACACCATCCATGCGTGGCATCAGGGTGTCGGTCAGGATCAAATGCGGCTTTTCCTGCAGTGCAAGGCGTAACCCTTCGGCGCCGTTGTTCGCTTTTAATATTTCATAACCCTGCTTTTTCAGCGTCACCTCAATCATCAACTGGACCATCTCCTGGTCATCAACGATGAGCACCGTCCACCAGCGGTCCTTTACCTGATGCTTTTTTTCGACCGCAAGCAGGTGGCGGTTGATTGCAGATTTGATTTCTTCGGGAGTCGTTACGCAGGGGACAACCTGCAGGCCGTTACGAAAACCGACCTCCTGGGCGGTGTCCAGATCAAGCGGGTTGGCCATTGCCAGGTAAAGGGTTTTCTTTTCGACCTTCAGCGGGAAGATGAAGCGTGCCAGGGCTTCTTCGGGAGAGACCAGTTTCAGGATCGCCGGGGGGTAATTGAAGCGCGATATCCCCTTGACCAGGCGCACCCCAAATTGACGGCCGAGAGCCGCGGCAATGTCCTCTTCGAGGATAACGTCCATCTCTTCAAGTACCTGACCTAGGCGTTTGCCGGTGCCGCGTTGATTCTGCAGCGCCTGCCGCAGTGTTTCCGGTTTGATTAACCCCGCGTCAACGAGGATTTCACCCATTTTTTTGCGAGCCGCCATTGGTTCAGTTCTCAGTCTCCCCCCCCTGATTTGTTGCTGAATTTGTCTTTATCTCTTTAATGGGACAAGAATATTGTATATTGCTAATGTTGTTCGGAATTGTCAACCTTTTACACCCAAAATCCGTTTCTTGTCTGCGGATAACCCAACAGGATTTGTTCTTTATCATGGATTGCAGGGGGTAACAAAGAGAGCTTCCCGTTATGCCTGAGGGGAGAAGAGGTTGTTCAGATTGAGGTGATTGCGGTGTTGACTGGATAAGGATTTTTCGATCTCCAGGATGCGCTCAATGATGACTTTCTCGCATAACTGTCTCAAATGGGAGCTTTTTTCAGCCTGTTTTGCGCGGTCTGTCGATAGGGACTCCAGGTCGAGGGGGGAGCGCGCAAGATCGCGGCGCTCCGCAAAAAAGAGCTGTAATTCTTGGAGATGGTTCGAACCAAAGTCGAAGACTTCGGGGACCAGCGCCGAAAAACTGCGCACACCGATGACATCCTTACCGATGGCACGGTAGGCATCAAGGACGTCCGGTTCCATATCATTATAATTCTGCTGTGGCATGTACATGCGTTGCAGATATTGCAGGACTTTTTCGGTTTTTTTGTGATG
Source organism: Geopsychrobacter electrodiphilus DSM 16401 (assembly GCF_000384395.1). Lineage (NCBI taxonomy): Bacteria > Pseudomonadati > Thermodesulfobacteriota > Desulfuromonadia > Desulfuromonadales > Geopsychrobacteraceae > Geopsychrobacter > Geopsychrobacter electrodiphilus. The sequence continues at coordinate 2,336,913 of NZ_ARWE01000001.1, read as the reverse complement.
TCCACCGATCAGTACAGAGGCTCCGACTTCTCCTTTACGTGCGCCTTTGATCCAAGGGGCGCCCGTGATGCCGAAATCGTTTAAAACCGGGAGTTGCAGCAAAACCGATAGTGTGTTGATTGCCAGTGCGAAACCGGCTGAGGGGCCGCCGACATTATATGACGCTGACAGCAGTTGATGATGCAGGGTGTATCCGTCGAGGAATTCTCCGAGGATTCTGGTGAGATTACGCTCCGGCTGCAGCGAGCCGAGATAGTTTTCAACCAGAGTCAGGGCTTCACAGGCGCTTTGGTTTGTCATCTGCACGGCCATATCCAGTTCTGCCGCACCCGCCGCTGTTGAGGAAACTGCGCCGGTTACCAGGATCTTTTGCGGATGAATGCGATAAATCAGCGATGAGGCGATCGGCAGAAGCACCCCGCAGGTGTCGTTGGCGCCCACCCCGACCACAAAACCAATCTGCGGTTCCTGGGATAGTTCGGTCTCTAAAAATTCATCAAGTTGCTGTTTTCCTTTGCGCATGGGACTTCCGGCCAACTGCTGACGGGCGTTTTGCAGATGCCAGCTGCTGATCGGGAAATTCTTCTCGGCCTTGAGTCGACGGATCCGTTCGATGACCTCATCCAGTCGCGACAGGAGGGCGTCCTCGCCCTGCCGTGCCTTCATCAGGAGTGACGATTGGGGGGATATCCCTTCAAGTAAACCGAGCAGGATTTTGTAGTTGAAGCGGACAAAACGCACCCTCTCCTCGTGTGGCTGTTCTGTGACGCGCAGGAGTTTGTCGGTGACCTCAATCTCGGTTTTGCGCAGGGTTCGAACCTTCTCGGCAAATGCAGCAAAATCGGCCGGGGTCTCACACAGGGTGCGGGCCTGACGCGTGATCTCTACAGCCGATAAACCCTCTTCCAGTGGCAGATCGGCCATCTCTTTCAGGATAATCCGCTGCCCGTCCTCGTCACGCAGTTGGCCGGTGACATTCAACACCTTGAGACGCTTGCTTCTGATCAGCGCCGGATCGAGAATGTCGAGCCGGTTGGTGGTTAAAACTGTGAAAACACGGTTGAGGGACGATTCACCGTCGATGATCGATAGAAATTTATTGGTCACCTTGTCATAGGGGCTCCCACCCTGAGGCGAGCGCCGTGGAGCGATCGCATCCCCTTCGTCAAAGAAGACCATCGCCGGTGAGATCATTTTGGCGATGTCATAGACCGCTTCAAGATTGGCAACCATTCCTTCGAGGGGTCGGGTCGGGTCGTTTAAATCGGCGAGGTTGACCGATAAATCCTGTACGTCGTGGTTGTCTCCCAGCCAGGCGCGAACCATGAAGGTTTTGCCTGAGCCCGGTGGGCCGGTCAATACTACGCCTTTCTCTTCGCTGACATTGTAGAAGAGGGCGTTATTTGCCATCTCTGAGAATTCATTTTTGATCCCGCCGATATATTCTTGCCAGGCGATGCTGCGATCCATCAGCCCCACCAGGCGCTGGTAGAGTGTGCCAAAGGTATTGCGCGCCACTGACTTCAGGGCATCGCGCACCAGCAGCTGGTCATCCAGGCAGGCGGCGCTGAAGCGGCCATGTATGCTGATCACCTCGGCGATCAGGCGGCGGACATAGGCGGGGGTGATGCGCAGGCTGCGTTGGCGGAAGATAGGATAGAGTTTGGTGATCGTCTGATCAATCTCCTCTTCGCTTAGTGGCTGAGGACGTGGATCGTCGGAATGGATCGGGTGCAGTTTTCGGCGCAGTTCGAGGCAGACCACCTGCCTCAGGTTGTCCGGGTTTTGCCAGGTTTCGTTCAGGTCGATCACCAGACCGCGCTCTACGAAGCGCCGGTAGATTGCCGGATCGAGCTGCTCTGGCTGGTCTGTGGTGGCGATCATAATGCAATCGCGTTGACCATGAATGATTTCATCGATGATGATATTGGCGGCATCGACCAGGGAGCTCTGCTGTCCCTTGACACTGCTTAGTTGATCGGGACGTCCGAAGGCGCTGTGGGCCTCTTCCAGATGCCTGACCGCAAGTTTGCGTGGGTGACCCATCGCTTTGCGCAGGTAGTTGCCCGGCTCACCTGCCCAGGCTGTCTGATAATCATTGGGGGTGATTTCGGCGTAGTCAACCTTGAGTCCCTCTTCGTCGAGAGTCGAAAGGGCGGCACTGATCAGATTGCGGAACAGGTAGCGAATCAGCGGCAGGCGTGAAAAAAACCTGAGGCGACTCCGTTTTCTACGCCTTTCAATACGCATCGCCAGCTCGGGGTCAACCTCTTCGAGGCTGCGCCAGATCGGTTGGTGGGCCATGACTTCTTCACGCTTGACCTGCAGATCGATAACCGGTTTAACCTCGGAACTAAAGAAAACTTCCTCAATCGCCTGCTTGACGGTCGCGCTTTTGCCGCTCCCCGAGTTACCAATCACCAACACCAGAGGTGCGCGTGGCACCTTGGGGTCCTCGCTGTATTTTTTGAGGATATAGCTCTGATAGAGTTTGTCGAAGATCTCGTGAATTTCGGGCGGGACGAAGGTGTCAATGGTTATGCGTTCGAGGAGATAGGTGAGATAATGAAAGTCTTCGGGGTCAAGTTCCTTGGTCAAAATCCGGTTCCAGGCGGCACTGGCGTCCTGCGATCCGGCGACCTCGAAGCGCTGGTGCCAGTCGTTCAATTTGCGCGGGTCGCGCAGAAAACTGAAGTCGCGCCTGGGTGGTTTATAGATACGGCGCAGTCTCAGGCCGAGGCGTTGGCTCAGAGAGCGGCTCGGATCGTGCTGGCGCAGACGGCGCAGAACAAAACGACTGGTCTCCATTCCCCAGTTTTCGACCAGTTCTTCAATCTGCCTGATTCGTTGTTCCGACAGGCTGACGTAGACCTGTGAGCGTGTTTTGCGTGTCTGAGGCATGGCTGGTCCTAGGCCGTTGTTGAGGTGGCGCAGATATCTGCGCACCGGATAACTCCGAGAGTTTCTCATTCTTCTGGTTCGGGGGTGTCAGGGTGAGGCCGGTGGTTGCACCACTGTTGTTCAGCACGAAGGTGTTCTGTCCCTGCTGGTTCTTCTCATAAGCCGCCGCCCACTTCTGTTGGTTGAGGAAGTCGAATAGATAGGGGTCGCTGCGCGGATCGAGCTCCAGCGCTTTACGCATATCGCGGATCGATTCCTGGTACGCGGTGTAGAGTTTACGCGTGCGGCTGGCTTCAAGGTCGGCGGCATAGTTTTCGGCTTCGGCGATCAACTCACGGCGTTTCTTTTCTTCACTCGCGGCTGCCAGCTTTTCTCCGTAGCTGGTGTCGCGCAGGACGAAGGAGACTATGGTGATTCCATACTTTTCTTCAAGGGTCAGCCCCCCATCGTTGAGCGGACTATTTTTCAGGGTGCGATAGATCTGTTCCTTGATCCGCTCGCGGTCCGAGATCAGCGCGTTGATTGTTTCCCCCTGCATTACATCCTTGACCAGACCGTCAAAGTCGTTCTGAAGCAGGATTTCAGGTGAACGATTTTCAATACCCCAGCGTTCAAGGTCATGAATCCGGTAGGTCATCATCGCGCTGGTCCAGAGGGCCACATTCCCCTTTGACATTATTTGTTTGGGGCTGGCCGAGGCGCCAAGGTACAGCTCCTGATTCATCAGCGGGACTTCCAGTTCAATGCGGGTAAAGATCGGCAGCCGCAGATGCCAGCCGACCTCGGTGACGGCAATCCGTTCACCTGAGAGGGTTTCAACTATGATTGCGTAGTTGCGTCGTACCTTGTAGATGGTGCGGCTGGCGTAGAACAGAGCGATGCAGGTATAGGCAATAAAGAGGATCAGAAAAACAAGAAAGGATCTTTTAAACAGGGTTTTCAGGTGGGCCCGGTGAAGCAGGCTGCTCGTGACTTCCTGGTTCATTTTAGACCTCCAGGCGGAGAGGGGCAAAGGCCTTAATTATGTTCAATGCTAGCATCCTTTCGGCGATTCTGTTGAGATCCCAAATATAAAATTTAAAAAGACCAGGGTTAAAGAAGCAGGTAATATCCATTTTAGGTGAAATTTTCAGATTCTGGCTCACGTCGTTTCAGTCCTGAAATTTGTCTTGAGAGCGGTTTCTTGCATTTGCCGAGCAGGCCGCTAGACTTATCTGTGATGGGTCATAAGCGGGTTTATTAAAGGAGCGATCCTTTTGTGAATGCAGATCTTTTATTAAAATTACAGCAGGCCTCGGTTGCGCTTGCAGGGGCGGTGGAGACTCAAGCCGCCGAGCAGATTTTGCTCGCCGAGTTATGTCAGGTCTGTGGTGGCGATCTGGCGGTCATGCTGCAACCGGTGACCACGCAAAATTGGCGCGCTGTTCATTCCTTTCCACCTGAGGCCTTTCAGGCCACGCCAATTCCATTCGAATTTGACTGGAGCGCTCGTTCTCAGGGTGCCGGACAGCAGACGGTGCTCGAAGAGGTGGTGCTGCAGCACAAGAGCCTCTGCTGTCATGATCCGGTTCGGTCCGGTCAGTTCGATTTCTCCCACCTGCGGTCAGTTGAAATTGCCCATGGGCGTCAGGTCTCCTCCTGCCTGCTGCTTCCACTGACGGAACCTGGTAAGCCTGTCCGACAGGTCATTGAACTGATTCGCATGAGCCATAAAGAAGTGGGGGCCGGTTTCTCCCATGTCGAACAGACGGCCGCTTCTATCCTGATGCAACAGGCAACTTCTGTCCTGAAACTGATAAACTTCCGACGTGAACAGAGCGATCTGTTTGAGTCGCTGGTCCAGTTGATCGGCAGCGCCATTGATGAAAAGTCACCCTATGCCAATGATCATTGTCGACGGGTTCCGGTTCTCACCATGATTCTGGCGCGCGCCATCAACCGGAGCATGTCGCCTGCGTTTCGGGACCTAAGGTTCACAGATGCCGAACTCTACGAACTTGAGGTTGCTGCCTGGCTGCATGACATCGGTAAGCTGGTGATGCCGATTCAGGTGACCGACAAGGCAACGAAACTCGAGCGGACCATCGATCGCTTCGATCTGGTACGCACCCGGTTCGAAATTCTGCGACGTGATCTTGAAATTGCGCAACTGCGCAAAGGTGAGGCTGCGGGGCCTGTGGAATTACCGCAAAGGCCCATGGATGCGAGACCGATGCTCGATGATCTACGTTTTCTGGCGGATTGTAATCGTGGCTGGAACTCCCTGACAGACAAAGAAACTCTCCGGGTCCGTGAGATCGCTGCAGGGTATCGCTGGATTGATAGTCAGGGAGAAGAGATGCCGGTCCTGACTGACGATGAAGCTGAAAATCTGATGGTGCTACGTGGGACAATCACAGACGCCGAGCGGGAGTTGATCAACCAACATGTGGTTTCGACCATTAATATGCTTGATATGCTCTCTTTTCCTGAAGGGTTGCTGCAGGTTCCCGAGATTGCCGCGGCCCACCATGAATCCCACAATGGGCAGGGTTTCCCGAGCGGACTGCAGAGCGATCAAATGCTGATGCAGGCGCGGATACTCGGATTTGCGGACCTCTTTGAATCTGTGAGCGCAAGCAGTCGCCCCTATAAAAAAGGCAATAGTCTGAGTCAGGCGTTAAAAATTATGCGTGAAATGGTCGATGCCGGTCGGGTTGATCCCGAACTGTTCCAGTTGTTTATTGATGAAAAGCTTTATGAGGGGTATGCAGTCGAATTTTTAAGCCGCGATCAGATCGATCCGGTTGATCGAAGCTCCTTGCTTGCAGGGCTCTAACTTCTGGTTATTCGTTACCATTCGCCACTCATCCCTGAATTCCCACTTCGACTTCGGTTGGTTTCAATCCCCTTAGCAGGTCCGTTGGCTTGATCTCGATCAGAAACCCCCTTTTGCCGCCGTTGATGTAGATTTTCTCCAGAGCAAGGATCGATTTCTCAATATAGACCGGCAGGGGTTTACGCGTACCGAAGGGGGAGATCCCGCCGGTCTGGTAGCCGGTCAGAGCATCGGCAGTTTTTGGTGCGCAGGGGTTAATCTGTTTGACGTCGATCTGACGCGCCAGATTTTTGAGGGAAACCTCGCGGTCGCCATGCATTAACACGATCAGGGCCTGTTTCTGCTCATCTTCCATCACCAGAGTCTTGATCACCAGATGTTCATCGACCCCCAGTTCGCGCGCGCTGGTTTCGGTCCCGCCACGTTCCTCATATTTGTAAGGACGGGGGACGAATTCGATCTGCTGCTGCCGCAGCTGACGGATCGCCTGAGTCATGGGGTATTTTTCTTTGGCCATCGTTTACGCCCAGCTGAAGGGGATCGCAAGAATGCTGATGGCGGTCAAAACCACACAGGTCCAGGCCAGAACTTTAAACAGAGGCTCTGTCCCGCGCTGTCCCCGAACACTGGTGGGGACCATCCAGCCGAAGGCCGCGCCAGTCAATAGACCGCCAAGGTGTGCGGCGTTATCGGCACCGACCACCAGGCCGAACACAAATGCCATCACCGCCCACTGAAACATGAAGTTGCGATGTTGGATCGCGCGCGCACCGCCCATGCGGTGGTAATAACTGACCGAAAAGCCGATCAGCCCGAAAATCGCGCCGGAAGCACCGACTACTACCACCATCGGATGCCAGAAATATCCGGCGAAAGTCGCCAGCAGTCCGCAGAGGGTGTAGAGTGTGAAAAATCGTCGCCAGCCGATCTCCTCTTCAATCATGGGGCCGATCTGGTAGAGGACCAGCATATTGAAGCCGATATGCATCAGGCCGCCGTGGGTGTAGGCATAGGTGAGACAACGCCACCACTGGTTTTTCTGCACTACCAGTGGCCAGAACTGCGCACCCCAATGGACTAAAAGTTGAGTCGGTGGGTTAAGGATCGCCTGCATCTGCAAACCTAAAATAGTGCCGTGTAGCACCATCAAGGTGAAAAGTCCGAGATTGATATAAATCAGAATCTGTACCAATGAATGGCCACGCAATGAATTACGGCGAAAAAATGTCTGGAAGCTGTGACTGTTCAAGAGAACTCCTTTGTCTGTGAAGCGAAGTTGCCGATAACCCTAGCCCAGTTTATCGTTCGCGGCAATATCTGTTGTTTAACTCTGGCAGTCGATTTCGGCAGACTTTTGAGTCAATTCTGGTAAGCTCTCTTTTTTGCGTGTTTTTTTACCCTGCTATTTTGGGTGTCAGACTCTGTGTGAATCTGTGAACACGAAAGACCCCTCGGGTCGAAAATCCTCTAACAGGAGATAAGATGGACTACAATAAAGGTTCGAACGTCGTCGACATGGAAGAGTTGTTGCGGAGAAAGGCTCAGATACAAGCGTCCTTTGGGCGCTTCAATAAGATTTTCGGCAAGGCAAAGTATTTGCCCTTGCTGTTAGTTTTTGTGTTTCTGGTTTTTAAGTTGGCTTTTGTCTATGTACACCCTAATGAATACGGTATCAAAATTGATCGTTTCGGTACCAACAAGGGTATTCAGCATGAGGTTTACGGGCCTGGATTACAGTTTGTGATTCCCGGGATCCAGGAGATGGATGCCCTGCCGCGAGATCTTCAAGTGCTGGAATTGACTAATTCTCCCCGCAGCGCATCGCGCTTCGCACGCATCGAGCGTGCGGCCCATATCCAGACATCGGATGGTTTCTTTGTCGATGTCGATGTCTCGATCATCTATAAGCTGATCGATCCCTACAAGGTGTTTACCACCATCGGACCGGGTCGACTGTTTGAGGACAACGGCATCATTCCCAAGACCGAACCGGCACTCAAGGCGACGTTGGGTGAGCTGACGACCGAACAGTTTTATAACAGTCCGATGCGCGTCGCCAAGACCGAGCGAGCGAAAGATCTGCTTAACGTTGAGCTCAAACCGAAAGGGATTGAGGTCGTGCAGGTTTTGGTGCGCTATTTCCGTTACAGCGATGAGATCCAGAAGAATATCGAAGCGAAAAAGCTTCAGGATCAGTTGGTTTTCAAAAATCAGGCCGAAGGACGGGCGGCCATCGAAGAGGCCAAGCTGAAAAAAATCGTGCAGGAAGGGAAGGTCATCGTTGCGGTTGAGATGGAGAACGGTCAGGCCTATGTTACCAAACGGGTCGCCGAAAAAGATCGCTATGTGCGGACTAAAAATGCCGAAGCCGACCTGTTGGTTAAGCTCTCTGAAGCACAAAAGGTTAAGCTGAAAAATGCCGCACTGCAAGGGGAGGGCGCCGATCGTATGGTCGGACTCAAAATGGCTGACGTCTACAAGGGACTTGACGTGATCGTGCTGCCGAGTGACGGCACGAACGGGGTTAATCCACTTAACCTTGATAAGACTCTCAAATTGTTTGATGTACGCCAGGGAGGAAAAAAATGAAAAAGCTTATCCTGATTCTAATTCTGTTGCCGAGCTTTTTCCTTTCCGGTTGTGTGCTCTATAGCACCGGTAAGACAGAGGTCGGTGTTCGCACGGTCAAGTTTTCCCTGTTTGGTGAGAAAGGGGTTGAAGATAAGATTTATCCCCCAGGCTCGACGACAATCTTTCTGCCGTTTATTAATGACTGGAATACTTTCGATACCAAGCTACAGAACTTGGAGATGACCGCAGAGGTGCGGCGTGGTGACCGCAATACCAAAGATGACGTGTTGTTCAAGACCATTGATGGTAACGATATCAGCCTTGATTTGATCATCGCTTATCGCATCGATCCGAAGATGGCCCCCTATATTCTGCAAAATGTCGCCAGCAGCGATAAAGAGTTACGCGACAAGGTGGTGCGTACCGTTGCGCGCAGCAAACCCCGTGATATCTTTGGTGAACTCACGACCGAAGAATTTTATATCAGTGATCGGCGGCGCGAGAAAGCTGACCTCGTCAAGGAGACTATGCAGAAGATCCTCGGCCCCTACGGCATCATCGTCGAGAAGGTCCTGACCAAGGATTATCGTTTCGTGGCCGATTATCAGCGGGCAATTGAGGATAAGAAAATCGCCGATCAGATGGCCGAAAAAAATAAATCGGCCCAGCATGCGGCCCTTGAGGAATACCGCAAAGAACTCGAAGCGGCCAAAGGGGAGGTCAATAAGGTGATCGCTGACGCCGATGGTGTTTTCAAAAAAGCGAAGATCGAGGCGGATGCTTATTATGCACAGCAGCAGTATCTGGCCGATGCCATTACTGCCGAGGGTAAAGCTGAAGCGCGCGGTATCGAGCAGATGAACAAGGCGCTTGCCGGTTCAGGTGGTGAAACCATGGTCAAGCTGCAGGTCGCCGAGGCGTTGCAGGGTAAAAAGATTCTCCTGCTGCCGATGTCTGAAGGTGGGATGAACCTGAAGACCACTAACATCAACGATCTGATCAATGTGATGGGGGTTAAGTCCCTGTCCGCGCAGAAACAGGAGACCACGCAGAAACAGGAGACCACGCAGAAACAGGAGACCACGCAGAAACAGTAACAATTTCTGGCAGGTGATGAGCTAAAAGGCCCCGGTGCTTCTGTCGCCGGGGCCTTTTATTTGGTAAGGGGTATGAAGCTAACCTTGCCGCTGTAAAAGCATTGTGCTGAATTCCGTGTGCATTCGATTTTCGAGCAGCTGGTAGCCGAGTTTTTGATAACGGGAGCGCACGTCGAAATTGTATTCCCAGAGCATTCCGGAGAGGAGCAGTTTGCCGCCGGGGCGAATGCGGCTGGCAAGGTCATCGGCCACCTGCAGCAGGATATCGCCGTAGATATTGGCGAGGCCGAGGTCGAAATTGCCTTGCCCCAGGCTGGAAAGCGTGCCCTGACAATGCTCGATGTTCTCCTCGACGCCATTTAATACGGCGTTTCTTTGGCATGCTGCAATGGCGCCCTGTTCGATATCAACGCACCAGGCTCGTCCAGCACCCAGGAGTAGCGCAGCGATACTCAGGATGCCGGTACCGCTGCCGAGATCGAGAATCTTGTCGACGGGTGACAGCGTCAGTTGACTGAGAAGCTCGAGGCAGTTATGCGTGGTTTCGTGTTCTCCAGAGCCGAATGCTCCGCGTTCCATCCATAAAGGTATCCGCCCGCGCGCTGCGATTTCGCCGGGGGGAAGAACCGTCAGAGCGCGGCCAATGTCGAGGGGGCGAAAGTCGGTCCGACCGAGACCAGCCGAATTTTTTTCAGGTTCAGTAGTTATCTTCATAGGCCGTTATGTCGTAACAGGATCAGCAGCAGGGTGTAGCTGACAGCCGAGGCCAGAGTCGAAAGCATGACGATGGACCCGGCCAGTTCGGCATCAGCTTTCATCTGATGCGCCATGATGTACGTGGCGGTTGCCGCCGGGGTGCCGGCCAGTAAAATTCCAATGCCGAGATCAACCCCTTGAACGCCCGCAGCGATAAGGAGCAAACCGGCGACCAGCGGCATGCCGAGCAACTTGAAGAAGGTCGCGATGCTGGCCGATTTGAGATCCCCCTTGAGGCGTTGCAGTGAGAAGGAACCACCAATCGCCAGCAATGCCAGAGGGAGGGTCAACCCTGCGACAATGCCAAGGCTGCTCTTGATGATGATCGGGACTGGTAATCTGAAATAACTCCAGACGATCCCGATGAATGAAGCGAGGATTAAGGGGTTAAGCAGAATCTCGCGCAGCCAGTTCTGTTTCGGTCCGCCTGAATCACTTTTGCGCTGGGGCAGGATCAGGGCGATGATGGCGAAGAAATTGAGGACCGGCACCAAAAAACCCATCAGAATACTGGCGCGGGTCAGCCCAGATTCACCATAGGCGTTCAGGCAGAGCGCAAGGCCGACGTAGGCAAGGTTGCCACGAAAGCTCCCTTGACAGAAACTGCCGAGGCTGGCTGGCGGGTATTTGCGCAGATAGCCGTAGGCGTAACTGATACTGAACAGGCAGGCGATCGCCAGCGACGAACCGATAACCAGGGGGCCATTAAAATAGGTGACGAAATCGGCCTGCGAAATCTTGTAAAACAGCAGTATCGGTAAAAAGACCAGATAGACCAGACGATTCGTCTGGCGGGTAAAGGCATCGTCAAACAGCCCCAGGCGGCGCAGCAGGTAGCCAAGACCGATCACCAGAAAAACCGGCAGGACGATTCTTATTGTTTCAAAAAATAGTGTCATGCAGCCTCCATTTGAAATCGGAGAATAACCCAGAAATTGTTCGGCGCCAATAAAAACCCTGAAATCTTGGCGGGTTCTGGACAAATAAACTGGCAGGACGTAGGATATTCTACACGGTGCTCAGGGTGGCCGTTACTCACTCTTCCTCTTTTTTAGTACGTCGAACAGAAGGCTAGGATTGCATGCCGGGGCTCATCTCTCGTTTGAATAATATTTCCATTAAACGACAAACGTTGTTGCGTCTGCTGTTGCTGCTGTCGATGGTAGTTGCGATCACTTCGCTGCATTATCTGACGGCGACAGCTCGTGCCGAGGCCCATGATGTGTTCCGCCGCCTCTACTACATTCCGGTCATCCTTGGGGGGATCTGGTTTGGTTTGCGCGGCGGATTCGGGACGGCACTGCTGGTCTCCGTCATGTACGCGCCTCATGTTGTTTTTCAGTGGGGTCGGCTCCCCGGGGGACATCCAGAGCAATACCTCGAGATTCTGTTGTTTAATATCATCGGGATTATCACCGGTTCACTCGCCTCCCGGGAACATCAACAGCGACTGCGGGCCGAGGAGTCAGCTGCCAGGCTGGCGGGTAGTTTTGCCAAGCTGCGCGAGCAGGCGGATTTGATCATTGAGATCGAAGATCAATTGCGCCGTGCTGACCGATTGACCGCCCTGGGCGAACTTTCCGCTGGCATGGCCCATGAAATCCGCAACCCCCTGGGTTCTATTCGCGGGACGGCCGAAATTTTGCGTGATGCCTTTCCGCCTGAACATAAATACGCTGAATTTACAGCGATTCTGGTCAAGGAGGTCGACCGCCTGAATCAGGTGCTGGAGGATTTCCTTCGCTTCGTGCGCCCCGAACCAGTTGATCGCGTCAGCTTCTTGCCGGCGGAGACCCTGCGTGACGTTTTGCATTTGACGGAAGTCCAGGCGCGCAAGGCACGGGTGAATATAGTCACCGAGATCCCAGATCTGCCTGAAACCGAAGGAGGGGCAAGTCAGTTTAAACAGGTTTTTCTCAACCTGATTCTCAACGCCGTGCAGGCCATGCCCAATGGTGGGCAGTTGCACGTTGCGGCTGAAAGCGATGAAAAATGGGTGGTCTGCCGATTTATTGATAACGGGCCAGGGATTCCAAAAGAGAATATCGAGCGGATCTTTAACCCCTTCTTTACCACCAAGCAGGAGGGAACCGGTCTTGGTCTTGCGATTACCAGTCGGATCGTTGAAAATGCTGGCGGACGGATCAAAGTCGAAAGTAACCCAGGGCAGGGGACAACCTTTACCCTGAAGTTACGGCTTGCTGCGTTTGCAGGAGAAGAACATGAAAAAACAGATTCTTATCATTGATGATGATGTGTCTTTGCGACGTGTCGTTGAATTTACCCTTGAACAGGCCGGGTACCAGGTTTTGTCAGCGGGGACCGGGGATGAAGGGCTGGCCCTGTTTCAGCGCCATCGCCCGCCAATGGTGATTACCGATGTCCAGATGCCGGGCATAAGCGGTTATGAGGTGCTGGAGAAGATCAAATCTCTCGAGGCCGATGCGCTGGTCCTGATGATGACCGCCTTCAGCTCAGTTGAAAATGCGGTCGAGGCGATAAAGATGGGCGCCCATGACTACGTCACCAAACCTTTCAGCCGTGACCAGTTGGTACTGGCCGTGGCCAAGGCCTTCGAATTTCGCGGGTTGCGACGCGAAAACCGGCAGTTGAAGTCCGCCCTTGAAGCGCAGGGCGGGCATGAGATTATCGGCAAGTCAAAGGCCATGAAGCTGTTGATGCAGCGGGTCGAAAAGGTCGCGGCGAGTCAGGCCTCCGTGCTGTTGGGGGGCGAGAGTGGCACCGGCAAGGAAGTTATTGCTCGTGCCATGCATCGACTCTCCGAGTGTGCGGCAGGTCCCTTTGTTGCGGTGAACTGCGCGGCTATCCCGAAGGACCTCATCGAAAGCGAACTTTTTGGACATATTAAAGGCTCTTTTACCGGAGCGATTAAGGATCGTCAGGGGAAGTTTTCTCTCGCGAATGGCGGTACGCTGTTTCTGGATGAGATCGGTGAACTCCCTTTAGAGTTGCAGCCCAAACTGCTGCGCGCCCTGCAGGAACAGGAATTTGAGCCGGTTGGCGGGGTGACGGAATCTGTTGATGTACGGGTGATCGCCGCGAGCAATCGTGATCTTGAAGTCGAAATGGAAGAGGGCCGCTTCCGCGAGGATCTGTATTATCGTCTGGCAGTTGTGCCGCTCCAGTTGCCCCCCCTGCGCGAGCGTGAAGGGGATATCCCGCTGCTGCTTGATTTCTTTCTGCGTAAACACGAAGCCAGTTCGACGGTGGTGATCGACAAAGAGGTCGTCGACAAGCTCAAACATTACGCCTGGCCAGGCAATGTGCGCGAAATGGAGAACCTCGTCGAGCAGATGCTCATTCTGCGTCAGGACGATTGTTTGCGGATCGATGATCTCCCCGCGCGGATCAGCCGCAAGAGTGGAGCAGTGAACGGTGTGCTTAATTTGCCGGACGAAGGTTATTCGCTGGAAGATCTTGAACGTGAGGCGGTGGTCCAGGCGCTGCAGAAGTGCAACTGGAATAAATCGAAAGCTGCCGAATTCTTACGTATCCCACGGCACACACTGCTCTATAGATTGGAAAAATATGACATCCATCAGAACTAGTATTTTTGCTCTGCTCTGGCTTCTGCTGCTCCTCGTTACAGCCGGGCAGGCCGCCGAGCGGGAAACACCGGTGGTCAAAGCCGTTGCACTGGCACGTCGGGCGGTGGTAAATATCCGCACCGAACAGGTGCAACGACGTAACGATACCCCCTTCGGGTTTGGCGATTCATTTTTTGAACAATTTTTTCGCGATCAGCTGCCGCCTTCCACGATGACAAAACAATCACTCGGTTCGGGGGTGATCATTGATGCCAGGGGACATGTCCTGACCAACGCTCATGTTGTTGCCAAGGCGTCTAAAATCTATGTTGCGCTGCCTGACCATAGTGATGAGATGGAGGCGCAGCTTGTCGGGATTGATGAGCGACTTGATCTGGCGGTACTGCAGATTTCCGGAAAAGGGGACTGGCCTTATTTGCGGCCCGCGCGATCTGACGACCTGATGCTTGGTGAAACCGTTATTGCCATAGGCAATCCGTTGGGATTAGGGCATTCAATCACAACCGGCGTCATCAGCTCGGTGGCGCGACGTATTGAGCTTGAAAAGGGTTTCTCTTCGGTTTTTATTCAATCAGACGCGTTGATCAATCCAGGTAATTCGGGTGGCCCATTGATCAATATCAATGGAGAACTGATCGGCATTAATACCGCCATCGCCCGTCAGGCACAGGGGATCGGATTTTCAATTCCGGCTGATGTGATCAAGCGCGTTCTCAAGGAATTGATCGATTATGGCCAGGTGCGACCGGTGTATCTGGGGATTATCCCGGGCGAAGTCGGCGATTCATTTATGCCCCAGGACGGCAATCGTGGCGTGCTGTTGGTCGATTTTCTCGAGAAATCTCCGGCGAAAGTGGGCGGCTTACACGTTGCGGATGTGATTCAGTCAGTTAATGGCATCAGCCTGTCTGATATAGATGAGTTGAATGCCCAGTTGGCCACCTATCCACCGGGGAGTCGGGTAACACTAGGCGTTCTGCGCGGGTTAAATCGGCTCTCTTGCGAAGTTACCCTCGCCCCCTTGTCCGATGATTATCTGATGGCTTATACTCGGCAAGTCTTCGGCCTGGGTTTTCAACTTGGGCGTGAGGAAATGTTGATCACTTCGGTTGAGGCAAAATCGGCTGCCTCTCATGCCGGAATTGAACCGGGTGACCGCATCGTCGAGATTGCCCACCGAAAGGTTGGAGATCCAGATAATTTCAGACATCTTATGGCGTCACTGATCGGACGTGAACCTCTCACCTTTCTAGTCGTGCGTGACAACCGTGGGTATCTTCTACAGTTGCCACAGTAACTAAGGACGTTTCTGCATGAAAAAACTGTTTTTACTGCTGCTGATCCTGAGTATGCCTCTGATGGCCATTGCCTGGAGTGAACGCCCTCAGGAAGCACCCCGGGCGGTTACCGTTGGCGACATAGCCCCAGACTTCACCCTTGAAAACATGCAAGGGGAAAAGGTCAGCCTCTCGCAACTACGTGGTAAGGTTGTCATCGTCAACTTCTGGGCGACCTGGTGCCCTCCCTGTCGGCGTGAAATGCCCTCAATGGAAGTCATGCATCAAACCTTCA
Organism: Geopsychrobacter electrodiphilus DSM 16401; assembly: GCF_000384395.1. Classification (NCBI taxonomy): domain Bacteria; kingdom Pseudomonadati; phylum Thermodesulfobacteriota; class Desulfuromonadia; order Desulfuromonadales; family Geopsychrobacteraceae; genus Geopsychrobacter; species Geopsychrobacter electrodiphilus. The sequence continues at coordinate 2,321,629 of NZ_ARWE01000001.1, read as the reverse complement.
AGGATGATGGACTGGTACTGCTGGCGATTAATGTCGAAAAAGAGGGGCGGAGTAACGTTGCAAAGTTTCTCAAGGAATCCCCCTACCAATTTCCGATTCTGCTCGACGATAGCGGCAAGGTTCAGAACCTTTACGGCGTCTTTCAGTTTCCTGAATCGTTTATTATCGATCGCAACGGCGTCGTAGTGAAAAAAGTCATTGGTGCCGTTCCCTGGATGGGTGGCCCCCATTATAACCTGCTTCATTTTATGCTCAAAGGCTGACCAGATATGCATGCCGCAGCCGATATTACCCTTTGGGTCGCATTTTACGCCGGGGTCCTTTCTTTTTTTTCTCCCTGTGTGTTGCCACTGATTCCGAGCTATCTCACCTATATCTCCGGTCTCTCCTTTGGTCAGTTGAGTGACGCCCATGCCAGCGCTAAGGTAAGGATGACTATCCTGGCGCACTCTCTGGTGTTTGTTGCCGGATTTTCACTTGTATTTATTTCGTTGGGCGCTCTTGCAGGCATGGCTTCGGCAACCTTTCAAATGCATCTGCGCGAGGGTTTAGGTTGGCTGCAGAAGATTGGCGGGGTGTTGATTTTTTTGTTCGGGGTTCATTTGAGTGGCCTGTTTCATTTTGGTGTGTTGCTGGGTGAGCACCGTTTTCAGCTCAGAAACAAACCTTCGGGATTCATCGGCACACTGATTGTCGGCATCGCTTTCGCGGCCGGCTGGACCCCCTGTATTGGGCCAATTTTAGGTGCGATCCTGGCAATCGCGGCCAGCAGCTCAGGCGGTGCCTGGCGCGGGGTCACACTGCTGGCGGTCTATTCCGCTGGACTGGGGGTGCCTTTTCTCATCGCCGGGGGCCTGTTTCACTGGTTTCTAAATTTCTTTGATCGCTTCAAAAAACATATCCGATTTGTTGAAGTCTTCACCGGGGGCCTGTTGATGGCCGTTGGCGTCCTGCTCTTTTTCGACCTCTTCAGTCGCATGAGCGGGTTTCTTTATGGTTTTCTTCCCTCCACGTTTGGCTGATCCCTCGCATATTTCTTTTTAGATAAACCTTGACAAAGACTCATGCTGACTCTATTTTGAAATCCGTTTTCAATTTCTTGAAAAACCTCAGGAATTCTAATTATGAAAAATCCGGAAGAGTTGTTTCTTGACTATCTGGCACGCAAGCGTCTGAAAAATACCAACCAGCGCATGATTATTCTCAAGTCCTTTTTGCGGCAGACCAGGCATCTGTCGACGGAGGATTTTTATCTGCAACTGCGCAAAAAACATCCCGGGATCGGTTATGCCACGGTGCATCGTACTTTAAAGCTGTTTGCTGAATGCGGCATCGCTGCCGAACGCAATTTTGGTGATGGGCAGATGCGATTCGAGGTCAGTTATCATAACCAGCATCATGACCATCTGGTCTGCACCGCTTGCGGTCGCATCCTTGAATTTGAAAACCAGCAGATTGAAGAGCTTCAACGGGAAGTCGCTCTGACGCATAATTTTTTCATTCAGGATCATCGGCTCGAGCTTTATGGGCTTTGCAGTCAGTGCCACACTAATAAACAGTAATCTTTTTAGGGAAAAACCTGATTATTATGCATGAAGATGTCAAATCTCCGCAGATTGTTCTGGTCGGAAACCCCAATGTCGGCAAGAGCGTTCTGTTTAACGTGTTGACCGGATCCTATACGACTGTTTCCAACTATCCAGGAACTTCGGTCGAAATCTCCACGGGTCGTTGCCGTATCGGCGAGCGCAGCTACGAGGTCCTTGATACCCCCGGTATGTATTCAATGATGCCGATTACTGAAGAAGAACGGGTTGCGCGCAACATTTTACTGACCGGGAGACCTGCCATCCTGTTGCATGTTGTCGATGCGCGTAACATCGAACGCATGTTGCCGATGACGCTGCAACTGATAGAAGCCGGATTGCCGGTGATTTTGGTGGTCAATATCCTGGATGAAGCCGAGCGTCTCGGGATGAAATTCAACCTCCCCCAATTGCAACAGAATCTCGGTGTGCCGGTTGTCGGAACCGTCATGAAAAAACGCCAGGGGTTGGACGAGCTGCAGGGGGCAATTGCTGCTTATCAGGAGCGACCCGCCAGTTTTGAGCCTTATGCTGTCGACCTTGAAGCCGACATCGAACGCCTTTCAACTCTGTTGACCGGGGATTACTGTTTAGGGCGCCGTGCCACTGCAATTCTGATGATGCAGAAGGATCATGAAGTCGAAGAGGTGGTACGTGCCGAGGAGGGGGATGGCTTCCCGTTAATTGCCCCGGTTCTGCATGACATCCAGTTCGCGCGGCGGGTCGACCTTAATCTGCAGATCAGCCTCGAACGTAAGCGCATGACCCGCAAGATGCTGGATGGTGCGCTGGAGCAAGCGTTATCAGTCGACCCTCCCTTCAGTGAGCGGTTATCGCGTTGGGCAATGAACCCGTTCAGCGGCATCCCCCTGTTACTGCTGGTGCTTTACTTCGGACTTTACCAGTTCGTTGGCAATTTTGGCGCCGGCACCCTGGTCGATTTTATGGAAGGGACCCTGTTCGGAAAGTACATCAATCCGCCAGCGATTAAATTTTTGAATAATTTGACCGACATCTACTGGCTGCGCGAGTTGCTGGCCGGTGAATATGGACTCTGGACCCTGGGGGTACGTTATGCGTTCGCCTTGGTGTTGCCGATCGTCGGGACCTTTTTCCTGGTTTTCTCGGTTCTGGAAGATACCGGCTACTTCCCTCGCCTGGCGATGCTGGTCGATCGACTCTTCAAGCAGATCGGGCTCTCCGGACGGGCGGTCATTCCGATGGTCCTCGGGTTCGGTTGCGATACCATGGCGACCATGGTCACGCGGACGCTGGAGACAAAGCGCGAGCGGGTGATCGCCATGGTGCTGTTGTCGCTGGCGATCCCTTGCAGCGCCCAGCTTGGGGTGATCCTGGGTCTACTATCCGCCGTACCGGGCTCGTTGGCGATCTGGCTGCTGGTGATGGTTTTTATCTTTTTGTTGATCGGCTTCCTTTCCGCCCGCGTGCTGCCCGGCGAAAATCCGGTCTTCTACATGGAGATTCCGCCGATGCGCATGCCGCAGCTGCGCAATGTGCTGGTGAAGACCCTGACCCGGATGCAGTCCTATTTTCTTGAAATCCTGCCACTTTTTCTGATCGCCTCAGTTATTCTCTGGGCAGGTAAAATGAGTGGTGTCCTCGATTTGGTGGTGAAGGCGATGACGCCGGTGGTCACTGCATTAGGTCTCCCTCCCGATGCCTCGGCGGCTTTCATCTTTGGCTTTTTCCGCCGTGACTTCGGTGCAGCAGGGCTCTATGATTTGCAGAAGGCGGGGCTGCTCTCTCCGGTGCAGTTGACGGTTGCTGCGGTGACCCTGACCCTCTTTGTCCCCTGTATCGCTCAGTTTTTGATGATGAAGAAAGAGCGCGGAATCAAGACAGCATCGGCAATTTTTGTTTTCGTGTCGGTGCTGGCTTTTGCGACCGGCTGGGTGTTAAATCATGCCCTGTTGTTCACTGGAGTGTTGACATGATTTGCGGTTACTGTAGTAAAGATATCCCTGATAAGGTCGGTCTGAACTCCTGCGGAGGTTGCGGGAGTCGTTGTCGCAAGATCCATTGTCCCTATTGTGGTTACGCCAATCCTGCGCCGGGAAAACTTCTCGGCCGCCTGTTGCAGCCAAAGCCGAAGAAGGAAGAACGCTGATGGAAAAACTCTCTCCCCATGCCGAAGAAATTCTTGAATCGATGTGGATTGCGATCGTAGAAGAACATGCGGTTGGCTGTCTCTTGAGTGACCTCGAACTGGGTCCAGATGACGCGGCCCTAAACGAGCTTGTGCGCCGTGCCTATGTTGAGAAGCGCGGAGACCGACTTCATCTGCGTAAAGAAGGTCGTCCCGAAGCCGAAATGACTGTTCGGCGGCATCGTCTGGCCGAGCGCCTGATGATGGATATTCTCGATATCCAGGGCGAAGCCGGAAATGATAAGGCCTGCGAATTCGAACATCTGCTGCATGAAGGAGTTGAGGCCAAGATCTGTACCCTGCTGAATCATCCCACGACCTGCCCCCACGGCAAGCCGATTCCGCCCGGACCCTGTTGTGATGAGGCGCGAAAAAAAGGTGAGGTTGGGGTCGTGCCACTGACAGAACTAAAAGCCGGGCAGGCTGGTGAGATTGCCTATATGGCGATCAGCGATGGTTTGAAGCTGCAGAAGCTGATGAGTATGGGGGTGCTGCCGGGCAACCGGCTTGAACTGGTGCAACGGTTTCCGAGTTACGTTTTCAAGGTCGGGAACAGCCAGTTTGCGGTGGATGATGTTCTGGCACGTGAAATTCATATTCGTAACGAGCGTTAACATCCATATTTTCTAACAAATTCGCCCCTTGAGTCGGTCGGCTATTTTATATATAATCCCCGTCCTTCACCACCAATACTTGTCATTACCTATAACGCCCCATCCGTCCTTTGTGACAGGTGGGGCGGTCACATACTATAAAGCAGGAGTTGTCCATGTTTCGCGAACCCAAAGAGAACGTCAAAGAGCTGCAAGAAAAGTTAGCCGAGTTGTGGAGGTATCTTTGACGTCCCTGCCAAGCAGGAACGTGTCGCCGAACTCGAAGCGGAAATTGCGCGTCCCGGATTTTGGGACATGGGGGACAAGGCTCAGGACCTGCTGCGTGAGCGCACTCTGATACAAAAGATCGTGGAGAGTTGCGTAAGCATCAGGCAACAACTCGAAGATGCAGAAGTGCTGATTGAACTCGGCGAAGAGTCAGAAGATCAGGACTCTCTGGATGAGCTGAACGCACAGCTGCCGTTGCTCGCCCGTCAGATTGAAAAGATGGAATTTGCCCGCATGCTCTCGGGCCCGCATGACGCCAACAATGCTATTCTCAGCATCAATGCCGGTGCTGGCGGTACCGAGGCCCAGGATTGGGCCGAGATCCTGTTGCGCATGTACCTGCGCTATTGCGAAAAAAAGGGATTTAAGACCGAGATGACCGAATATCAGGCGGGGGATGACGCCGGGATTAAAAGCGCGACCTTCAGTGTCGAAGGCCCTTATGCCTATGGTTATCTGCGCGCCGAAAATGGTATTCATCGTCTGGTTCGGATCTCCCCTTACGATTCGAGCGCCCGTCGTCATACCTCTTTCAGTTCGGTGTTTGTCTTCCCGGAACTCGATGATTCGATCGAAGTGGTAATTGAAGACAAAGATCTTAAGGTCGATACCTTCCGCGCCAGTGGTGCCGGGGGACAGCATATTAATAAAACCGACTCGGCCATCCGGATTACCCATACCCCGACCGGCATTGTCGTCTCCTGTCAGAACGAGCGCAGCCAGCACAAAAACAAGGCGACCGCGATGAAGCAGTTGAAGGCGCGCCTGTATGAACTGGAGATGAGCAAAAAAGAAGAGGAGGCCGCGACCTTCTCCGAAGATAAAAAAGAGATCGGCTGGGGGAGCCAAATCCGTAGTTATGTGCTGCACCCCTATCGGATGGTCAAGGATCATCGCACCAGTTACGAAGTTGGTAATACCGATGCCGTGCTAGATGGTGATCTCGATGGTTTTGTCGAGGCCTTTCTGCTGAGCGGGAAAAAATAAGATGACGGCCCTGGCGGGAAGAGATAGCCAGGGCCGTTTTTCTATATAGACTGCTTGATGGACATAAGTATTAGAGACATTCGCCGGTTTTAAACGGGCCTTATTTCAGGCCCGACAGCTTGAGGAGATTGATAATGAATGACCTTGAAGTTCCGATGGGATTAACTTTTGACGACGTGCTTCTGCTCCCGGCTCATTCCGAAGTACTGCCCAAGGAAGCCGACCTGACGACGCAATTAACCGCGAAAATCAGACTGAACATCCCACTGCTTTCCGCGGCGATGGACACGGTTACCGAGTCGCGTACCGCCATCTGCATGGCGCGGGAAGGAGGGATGGGGATCATTCACAAAAATATGACCCCGGTCGAACAGGCGCGTGAAGTCGATCAGGTCAAAAAGTCGGAGAGCGGCATGATTGTCGACCCGATTACCATGGATCCTGATCAGAAGATCTACGAAGCTCTGGCGGTGATGAAACAGTACCGGATCTCAGGGGTTCCAGTGACCAAAAACGGCAAGCTGGTCGGGATCATGACAAATCGTGACCTGCGCTTTGAGACGAATCTTAACCAGCCGATCGCTAACGTCATGACCAAAGATAAGCTGGTGACGGTTCCACCAGGGACCACTCTCGAAGAGGCGAAATATCATCTACATTTACATCGGATTGAGAAGTTGTTGGTGGTCGACGAGAGTTTTGCTCTCAAGGGGCTGATCACGATCAAGGATATCGAGAAGGTACGTAAGTATCCTCATGCCAGCAAGGATTCTTTTGGCCGCCTGCGGGTCGGGGCTGCGGTCGGTGTCGGTATCGATCTGGAAGAGAGGATGGCTGCGCTGGTTGAGGCCGGCGTCGATCTGATCGTGGTGGATACCGCCCATGGTCATTCGCAAGGGGTCCTCGATGCGATCGCGCGCGTGCGCCGGGCCTATCCGGAGCTCCAGTTAATGGCAGGCAATATTGCTACCGGCGCTGCTGCATCGGCGCTGATCGCCGCCGGCGTCAATGCGGTTAAAGTCGGAATCGGGCCGGGTTCGATCTGCACCACCCGTGTGGTAGCTGGAGTCGGTGTGCCGCAGATCACTGCGATTCGTGAGGTGGCCAAGGTCACCCGCGCCGCCGGGATTCCGTTGATCGCCGATGGTGGCATCAAGTTTTCGGGTGATCTGCCTAAAGCGATCGCTGCTGGTGCCGATATTATCATGATCGGTTCGCTCTTCGCCGGGACCGAAGAATCTCCCGGCGAAACCATCCTCTATCAGGGCCGGACATATAAGTCTTATCGCGGCATGGGGAGCCTCAGCGCGATGAAGCAGGGGAGCAAGGACCGCTACTTTCAGAGCGATGAGCAGGACGTTAAGCTGGTTCCTGAAGGGATCGAGGGACGGGTGCCGTTCCGTGGGCCACTGTCGGATAATATTCATCAATTGATGGGGGGGCTGCGCGCCGGTATGGGCTACACCGGCTGCCGCACCATCAAAGAACTGCAGGAGAACGGGCAGTTCGTGCGTATCACCAATGCCGGTCTGCGTGAATCCCATGTTCACGATGTCACCATCACTCAAGAATCACCCAACTACCGTATGGAACGGCCGAACTGATGTTGGATATCCATAGCGAAAAGATCCTGATTCTTGATTTTGGCTCGCAATATACTCAGTTGATCGCGCGCCGGGTGCGTGAAGCCCATGTGTATTGCGAACTACACCCTTTCGACATGGGCCTTGATGAGATCAAGGCGTTTGGTGCCAAGGGGATTATCCTCTCCGGAGGCCCTAAATCGGTCTATGAAGCGGAAGCACCCCAGATAGCCGAGGAACTGTTTGACCTGAGTGTGCCCGTGCTTGGAATCTGCTACGGCATGCAGTTGATGAGCCGTCACTTTGGTGGCCAGGTCATCGCGGCTGGCAAGCGTGAGTATGGCCATGCCGAGTTGCTGGCCGAAGGAACCCCGGGCCCCTTGTTTGCCGGTTTTTTTGTCGACGGCGTCAGCCCGGTGTGGATGAGTCATGGCGATCATGTCGAGACCATGCCACAGGGTTTCGAGACGGTTGCGCATACCACTAATGCGCCGGTCTGTGCGATTCAGAATGTCGCCAAAAATCTCTATGGCGTACAGTTTCATCCCGAGGTCAATCACACCCCGCGCGGTGAGCAGTTGCTCGATACTTTCGTGTGGCAAATCTGCGGCTGTCATGGGCTGTGGACGCCCGGACAAATCATCGAAGACGCCATCACACGTATTCGTGAGCAGGTTGGCGTCGAGGAGGTCATTCTCGGTTTGTCCGGCGGGGTCGATTCTTCTGTTGCCGCAGCTCTCATCCATCGCGCCATCGGCGATCAGCTGACCTGCGTCTTTGTCGACAATGGTCTGTTAAGGCTCGGTGAGGGGGACCAGGTGATGACCACTTTCGGGGAGAGTCTCGGGGTCAAGGTGATTCGGGTTAATGCCGAAGAACGTTTCTTGAGTAAGTTGACCGGCGAGGCCGACCCCGAAAAGAAGCGTAAGATCATCGGCAACCTGTTTGTCGATATCTTTGAAGAAGAGTCGAAGAAACTCGCTAACGCCAAGTGGTTGGCGCAGGGGACTATCTATCCCGATGTCATCGAGTCGGCCGGGGCCAAGACCGGCAAGGCGCACAATATCAAGAGTCATCACAACGTCGGTGGTCTGCCCGATTATATGACCCTCAAACTGCTTGAACCACTGCGTGAAATGTTCAAGGATGAAGTCCGCGCCGTCGGTGAAGAACTCGGACTGCCGCATCGCATGGTCTGGCGTCACCCTTTTCCCGGTCCTGGTCTGGGCGTACGCATCCTCGGCGAAGTTAAAAAAGAGTACTGTGATATCCTGCGTCAGGCGGACGCAATCTACATTGAAGAACTCTACGCGCGTGGCCATTACGACAAGATCAGCCAGGCTTTCGCCGTCTTTCTGCCGGTGAAGAGCGTCGGTGTCATGGGTGACGGGCGCACTTACGAATACGTCGTCGCCCTGCGTGCGGTCGAAACCAAAGACTTCATGACCGCCGGCTGGTACCAGATGCCCTATGAAGATCTGGCCCACATCAGTGGGCGGATTATCAACGAGGTCAAAGGGATAAACCGGGTTGCCTATGATATCTCGAGTAAACCACCAGCTACGATTGAGTGGGAATAGCGCCAGGCTCACTCAAGAAGGGTCGCCGGTGAAAGCCGGTGGCCTTTCTTATTTGGTCACGCGCAGGCCTACTTTGATTTCCCCACTAACCGGCCAGGAATTATCATGATATTGCAGGGCACCCTCATTAACGTCGCTGGTGTTGTCGTGGGCTCATTGATCGGGCGCTGGGCAGGCCGTCACCTTTCTGCGCGATTGCGGCAGACCCTGATGGTTGGTCTTGGCCTTGCGGTGCTCCTGATCGGTTTAAAATTGGCGATCCAGAGCCAGCAGGTGATGATCGTGATCGGCAGCCTGATTCTGGGAGGTTTGATCGGCGAGCTATTGGGCATTGAAAAGCGTCTGGAAGCCTTTGGCCGTGGTCTCCAGCAGCGGTTCTCAGGCCTGGGAAAAATTGCCGAAGGTTTTGTGACCGCCAGCCTGCTCTATTGTGTTGGCGCCATGGCGATTATGGGCGCATTGCAGGACGGGACGGGGGCTAAGCCAACAATCCTCTACGCCAAGGCAGCGCTAGACGGTGTCGCATCCATCGCCCTGACTTCGACACTAGGTATCGGTGTGTTGTTCTCAGTTATTCCCCTTGCTCTTTATCAGGGGGGGATTACCCTGGCAACAGAACTGACGAAATCAATCCTGACTGGGCCGGTTATTGTCGAAATGAACGCAGTCGGCGGCCTGCTTATTGTTGCTATCGCTTTGGATCTTATGGAAATTAGGCGGTTACCTGTCGGGAATCTTCTCCCGGCGGTGTTTGTGGCGGTTGGGCTCATGTGGGGATTTGGTCTGGCTACCTAATTGATTTTAGCGAACGCAGGTCTCATTTTTTGCAACTCGCTCCGCACTCATCGTTATAGTTGCAGGATATTGTCCCTCGTTCATTGCAGTAAAATCAGTTTTTCTCATCAATAAACCCTAAGCCTAAATATGGGCGAATTTTCCTGTTATAATCAGCATATTAAAGTTCAGGATTTACCTTTCCTTTTCGAAAGTTAGTCTGTGATCGTGAGTTTCAATTTATAATGGAGCGTTTTGTGATGAGCACGTACCTCTTTCTCGCTCTTCCCAAGTCTCCTGTTTTTGTCTGGATGTGCGCTAATGCCCGGTCGTTATCTTAATCTTGATCAGCTGATTAATCTGAGTCTTGATCAGGAATCGCAAGGCCTGTCACCGAACCGCAATCTGCTCGACAGCGTTTCCGACGGGATTTTTGCGGTTGATCGTGACATGCGGATTATTTCGTTTAATAGCGCTATAGAGACTATGACCGGGTATTCACGCGATGAAGTTATAGGTCAGACATGTCATGATATTTTTAACAGCGAAATCTGTCAGCAGGATTGCCTCATTCATAAGGCGATCTGTGCTGGGGAAAAGGTTGATAATCTCGAACTCGCTATATATGACAGGCAGAACCGACCATTAAGGGTATCAATCAGTGCCTCACCCATTCGCAATGAACGGGGAGAAATTGTTGGTGCTGTCGAGAGTCTGCGAAATCTTGCCACCCCGATGGTGCAAACCCGTCAATCTCAGGAGAGTTTTTTCTTCGAAGGGATTTATAGCCGCAATGCTGGTATGCACGGATTATTTGACGTTTTGCCCGATATAGCGGCGAGTACCGCGACCGTGTTGATTGTGGGCGAGAGTGGGACAGGGAAGGAGCTCTTTGCGCAGGCAGTTCATAATCTCAGCCCACGTTCAGACGGGCCGCTTGTCGTCATCAATTGTGGTGCCCTGCCTGAACCCTTGCTTGAAGCCGAAATTTTTGGGGTTAGACGTGGTGCTTATACCGGAGCGGTTGAGAGCCGCCCGGGTCGATTGGAAATGGCGCAAGGTGGCACCCTGTTTCTTGATGAAATAGGGGATCTTCCTCTTGCCCTTCAAGTTAAGTTGTTACGGGTTCTTGAAAACCGTGAATATCAGCCATTAGGGGCTAAGTCTCCGGTCCATGCCGATGTGCGTTTTGTGGCTGCCACTCATCGAAATTTGAAAGAAATGGTAGATGCTGGGAATTTTCGTCGTGATCTATATTTTCGTTTGAACGTCGTCGGGTTTACAATCCCCCCGTTACGTGATCGTTCAGAGGATATCCCCCTTTTGCTGGATATGGCCCTTGAACGTTTAAATCGTGATTATGGTAAGGCCGTCAGAGGGTTCTCCCGCGGAGCAATGCGACTCCTGGTGGGACATGATTATCCTGGCAATGTGCGTGAACTTTTAAATATTGTTGAACACGCGATTATTTTTTGCAGGAATGGTGAAATTAGTACTGAACTTTTACCCGAAAACTTCCGCAATCCAGAACACGAAAATTTAAAACGTCGCCGTGGCTGTCCCGAAAAGGAAGAATTGTGCTCTGTCCTGGAACGATTCAATGGCAACCGAAATCGGGCTGCCCAGGAATTCGGGGTTGATCGAACAACCCTCTGGCGGTGGATGAGCCGGTGTGGCCTTGCTTAGCTACCTGATGCTCACAAAAACACTTCCCTGCCCTTTCCCCGCTCCAGAGTCATCCGGGTCATAGCTGACCTTGATTGTCAGGTCGTTGTAAAGCGTAAATCGAGCTGTCGCAAGAACGCTGCTGTTTAAGTGACCGCGGCGCGTGTGTTTGCCATATCGAAAAACATAGTCGCCTTCATAAAATACACCTATACGTTCTGAGTTTCTTTTTCTTAAGTTCTTTAACTCAAGGGTGAGACGATCGTAGGGAAGTTTGTAATAATTTACTACCTCTGGATCAAGGTCGAGGGCTGTATAATAATATGAACGGTTTCCCTGATACATTTCTTCTATTGGTGCAATCGGATGTTTCTGATCTCGTGCTCGCAAAACTCTGGCCCTTACCTCAGGAGTAAGAAGCTGAAGATTTTTTAAAACATGACCTTCCCGAACTAATTCTTTCTCTTCTAGTATACGTTCACTGCGGCCTTTTTCTTTACGTTCAATCTTTGATTTTTCTTCATGCCATTTATCAATAATAATTTTATGTTCAAAGTCCGCAATAAGTTTTCCAGTTTCATTTTTATTGATCTGAAATTCCCCTTCCAGGGTTTTTTCAGCCAAAATAAATTTTATTTGATATTTACCGGTGTCAACATCTAGAAAACTAACTGGCGTTATCGCGAGGTCTTGTCCATTAATTTCTACACGAGCACCTGTTGGTATGCTGGCAAGCTCGATATTTCCACGATCCATTATTATTGTCGGCGGTTCAATCCTCCCATTAAATTTTTTCTGTTTTTCATTCTGAAGGTTAATTTTGTAAATCTGAGGATTAATATTGTCAACAGTGGCAGTAAACTCGCTACTCGAGCCAGTTTTGTCGTGGACAACAGATATGTGATGGGTTCCTATTTTTATGTCAGGATCGGTATAAGGAGTAACGCCGACATAAATATTGTTGATAAATACACTGGCGCCAGAAGGTGTTGTATATATTTCAAGAATACCGGTTTTAGCAAAAGAGGGGACAGCTGAAACTAAAAAAAGAACCAGCAAACTCAAGATCCTTGGATACATTCAATTCTCCCTATTGGTGCGTGGCAAAACGGGCAATACAAAGTAGATAACCCGAAAATCTGTCGTTGAACTTTATCTTAGTCAATTAAAACCCATACAGGGTGATTATCTCATGCGGTTTGTATACTTTTATCATTTTTAATAGCGAATACACTGTTGCATTGTTGTTTATGCAACGTATTTGCAACATATCTGCAATGCCATGTGAGATCGGTCAGAAACCCCCCTAATTAATGTGCATAACTCATTCGAATAATGATAATTCATAATTAATTCATCCGTTTCTTTGTGCTGAGTAGCGCCTAAATGTTGCAACTGCAACGGTGTTAATGATTCTCCTAGGCAAAATGCTGGTTTTTTAATGGTATAAGTATATGAAAAATATACATTTATTTTCTTTTTTGTCATATGCCTTTGATGGCACGACACTTGGAACAGTAAGAGTATAGCCAATTGTGGCTCGGTATGCCGCTAACTTACACAGATACACTTTTGGACAAAGGTAAGATTATGGGTTCTGTTGGTTACTGGTTTCGTGAGCATCATTTGAGCTCGATTTCTCTCAAGGCAGACACGGCCAATCTGTTGCAAGATTTGTGGCTCGGAGTGCTCCTGCTGACTCTCGGCGTAATTGCCTTTAGCACTTTTGTCATTCTTGCTTATCCGGTTTTGGCTCACATCTTGTCCTGAGATACTTGATAAAACCCTTCAGAAGTCATGTGAAGGGCAACCGCGAAAGGGAGGTAAGGTTATGGGAACTGTCGGTTACTGGTTTCGTGAGCATCATTTGGATTCCGTTTCACTTAGGGCAGCTTCTGTTCATTTATTGAAAGATATGTGGCTCGGTGTGCTTCTACTGGCCCTTGGGGCGGCTGCTTTTATTACCGCGGTCCTTCTTGCGTATCCGGTCCTGGCCAGAATTGCCGCCAAAATTTCTGGGTGATGTCAAGTATTTGGCAAAGGCTGTGTCATACTCAAGGTCATGCGGTATTTTTAGCCTGATTTCTGCTCTACTGTTTGACCAATTCGACCCGCTCTTATTTGGCAGCTCAAGGTTTTTCTGCGCGGGTCGATGACTGCCAGAACAGCGTGTTCCGTTTTCAGCAGGGGGGAAGTTCTATCCTTTGTCTGCGGGCACCTCACCCTTTAACGAGGCCTCGTATAAGAATGCAATGGATTAGCCAGCTTGTAATTTTGTTGTTACTGTTTTGTTCTCCAGCCTTTGCTGCATCCCAAGCGACTGTAGCTTCCGACAACTGCGTTGATTGTCATACGGAAGATCAATACCAGCAGGGTTTTACTTCTTCGGTGCACGGACTAAACGGCTGTACCAGTTGTCATATCTCTCTGCCCAATCAAGAGGGGCATCCGGTCAGCGCGAGCAATACCAGTCAGATCGACTGTGGGCGTTGTCACCGTGCGGAGGAGGCGGCCCATGCTACCAGTGTTCATCAAAGCGCAGAACTTGGTTGCAAGGATTGTCACCTGGAGATCCATACACAACGTGCCTGGAATGGAGTGAAACAAACGGCGGTCGACATCTGTCAGACGTGCCACTCTATAGATGATTATACCAAGTCGATTCACGGTCAGGCCGTAGCCTCCGGCAATCAGGATTCGGCTGCCTGCCCTGATTGTCACAGTATGCACGCCGTGCAGGCGACCTCAACCCTCTCTCTCAATCAAGCGACTAAAGTCTGCATCGGCTGCCATGATGACAGCAAGAAAATGGCCCGCAATGGGGTCCCTTTCGGCAGGGTAAAAAGCTTTGTCGATAGCTATCATGGCAAGAGCTACAGCTTGGGAAGCACCAAACCGGCGGCAGGGTGCGCTGATTGTCACAATGCTCACTTGGTCCTTCCCGAATCTGATCCTGCTTCTAGCGTGAACAGTGCAAACATGGTCACTACCTGTGCGAAATGTCACCCGGCAGCCACTCCCCTATTTACCAAGTTTTACGCCCATGGCGATGAGCATGATAGTAAAAACTATCCTGTTTTGTACTGGACTTTTCTTGGTATGACAGGACTTTTGGTCGGAACCTTCGCGCTCTTCTGGCTGCATAGCGTTCTTTGGATGTTCCGTGGTTTTGTCGATACACGACAAAAATTAGCGGCCCAGGCGAGGGGCGAGGGGGAGGTGATACCGGCTGCGCACAAGCAGTATCGACGGTTCTCCAAGCGGCACATCTTTTTTCACATCATTGTGATTGTCAGCTTTCTTGGCTTGTCCCTGACCGGGTTACCGCTAAAATTCAGTGATCAGGCTTGGGCTGAAACTTTGATGTCCTTCTTCGGCGGGGTCGAGCTTGCAGGCTTGCTGCATCGTGCCTGTGCCGTATTGACGTTTTACTATTTTCTCGCCGCCCTGTTGATGACATTCGATTTTCTGTTTATCAGTAAAAAACCAAAGGGGAACTGGTTGCAGCGTTTATTTGGTCCTGATTCCCTGATGCCAAATTTCAAAGATTTACGGGATCTGAATGGAATGATTAAATGGTTTCTATTCAGGGGGCCTTTGCCAAAATTTGAACGTTGGACCTATTGGGAAAAATTCGATTTTCTCGCAGTCTTCTGGGGTATGTTTGCTATCGGGGGCTCCGGGTTAATGCTCTGGTTTCCGGAATTCTTTGGTCAGTTTCTCCCCGGTTGGGTGTTTAACGTTGCGACCATCGTGCATTCTGACGAAGCCCTATTGGCGACCGGGTTTATCTTTACTGTTCACTTCTTCAATACCCATGGTCGTCCCGGAAAATTCCCCATGGATTTTGTAATCTTTAACGGTCGAATTTCCAAAGAAGAATTCATTGAGGAACGCGGAGCTCAGTGGGAAAGATATCAAAAGGACGGAATTATTGAAGAGTTCGAAGTGAGCAAGCCAAGTCATATCATCTACGAATTTATAATGAAGAGTTTTGGTTTTCTTGCATTCTTTACCGGTTTGGCCCTGGCCTTTTTGATGTTTGTTGCTTTTATTACTGGGCGATGATTGGTGTTGATTTGCTACAGGTTAGTGCACCTAAATTGACCCCAGAGATAGCCATGGCTGTCGCAGGAAAACAGGAGGAGCGGGGACGGTTGGATTAGGGGCGTTGTCAATTCTCCCTCAACTCCGAACAACAAAGGTCCTCTTCGGAGGACCTTTGTTGTTCGGAGTTGAGGGAGAGGAATCGCTCTGGTTCCCGTGAGCTCTCTGCCGGATTCATGGTCAGGGGTTCCTGTTGGCTGGTCGTTGTAATAATTTACTAATTGGCGGCGGATCGGTCCTCGGCCAGTTTGTTGAGTTCGATAAGAATCTCTTCTTGTTCGTGAATTTTATCTCTGTAGTAGTTCCATACATGATAGCTCTGTAGACTGAGGATTGTCATGCCGACCGTGAAAACTGCCCAGAAATTTTCTGTTAGACCACCGGAGAAATGATAAAAGGTGTAAAAGGCACTGAGATACCCGAAGTGACTCAGTGCACCCCGTGGGCGCTTACTGCTGGTCATCTGGGTTAGAACCATGATGATGCCAGAGAAGCCATAGAGGACCAGTGCCCAGTTGATAAAGTTAGTCGGTGGTCCTGACCCGAGCAGGCTGTGGATTCTGGAGCTTAAAGTGGGGAGAAAATCAAAATCCCTATAGGCCCCAAGACTCAAAGCCGTGAACAGGGTCAGAATCCACAGGCCGCTACTGGTCAACAGTTCAAGTTTTCGGATTCTCGCTTGAACCTGTAGCCGCAGAGGATTGATATCTGGTATCCCTGTTTTTGATTCTGGAGTTGGTATCGGAATCATGGTCTGCTTTGCTCGTTGATAGACATGTGGCTTTCTGATCCTGTCTGGCCTGATCCCGCTGCTGAATCAGTCGCCGAAAATCCTCGTTCAGACGGCCGAGTTTACCATCAGATTCTGGTAAGTCCTTGTCCTGTACCCCGCTGGCCGCTAGCTCGGCACACCACGTCAATCGTCGGATCGGCAGAAAAAGATTCATTTGCAACAGGGCGGCCACGCCGCCGATCGTTAAAAACAGCACCATCAAACTGAAAATTATCATCCGGCTTTTGAGCAAAGCAAGGGTTTTCTCCAGGGCTCCACGTGAGATACTGATGTTCAAGAACCCGAGGACTGGCTCATCTGGGGCGTGAAAGTGACACGAAGCAGTCGAACAGTGCGCTTCATTCAAAATCGGGATCGAAACAGCTATCAAGCCATCGTTATTTTCGACGTTGTGCTGGGTTTTGGTTCTTCGCGCATAGTCAGGTCGCATGATCTGCTTTGACCAGGCCTCAATATCACCTGCCAACGCTCTCGTTTCAGTAATTTTATCCGCGCCAGAAAAATGGACCATACCTGCTTCATCATAGATCAGAATTTGACGGACTTCTGAAAGGGTGCCGACATTTCTGACAATGTTGGCTAAAGATTCTCTTTCGTCCTTAAGCATGGCATAACTTGTCGATTTGGCAACGGTTTCAGCCAGGCTATCGACATGCCCCAGCGCCTCGTTGATCATGTCAGTTTTGATGAACGTGTAGAGAAGGATACAACCGAACACCACAAATCCGGTAACGGCGATGGTGATTGGAATAATTGCCCTGGCGATCAGATTATTGAACATGCTTCCCACCTCCCAAAAGTTTATGGGTCTCCTCATCACCTGTCTGATTTTTATATGCGGTCAGACCGCCGTTTTTGCACCCGCTCGTGAATCCCGATTATGCTAACGCAGAAACCTTCTGTTGTTCCTCTTGTTCTTCCTACTGTTCTTTCTGTCCCTGAATGGGCAGGAGAACTCTTCCCTGTCCCGTTTCACTGGCCTGTTCTTTCCAGCTATAGAGGATTGGCAACCGATAGAGAATGAAGCGATACACTGTGACGTAAATGGCGAAGATGGTAATGCTGATGATAATTTCGAATACATGCGGAATCTCTTGGTAGAGCTTCCAGTTAAAAGCGATCAGCGCGGTGTTCAAACGGTTCAGCAGGATACCGGCAATCGTCAAAAAGGCTCCGATGCGAACCATTCCGACCAGTTTATGTCGGACGCCATAGGCGAAAAGGACGAGGGGCAGAATGACCCCGATGAACATTTCCAGCAGGTACCAGACACCCCAGCCTGTCGCCAGATATACCCACTCATTATCATGAGCCACCGCGATCAGTTTGATAACCAGATAAGTTATCAGAGCCAGGGCCGCACCCTTTGCCAGTTTGATGGTCAACTGGTCCAGGTTGTCTTTGAAGGTAGCGCTGCAGCGCCAGGCCATGGTCTTGATGACGATGGTGCTGACCGCGATCACCATGCAGAGGCCGGCCGGGATCGAAGAGACAAAGTAAAGGATCCACTGGAATTCGGTTGAGTACCACAGGGGGTGGATCTTGCCCGGAGCGTAGGTGTACAAGGCCCCCAAGGCCCCCTGATGCAAGGTCGAGAGGATTATTCCGGCCACAGTGAGGCCGATGGCCCCCTTGCGTATGAAGGCTTTGCCTTTCGGCCAGCCGATCCACTCAAAGAAGGCGGTGGAAACCTCTGCCATCTGCACCGACAGGTAGATGGCAACGTGCCAACCGACCAGAAACAGCACCGCGGCTGGACCCCAGGCGTAGATCATCGGGTAGGAAAGACGCCAGGGTTGGCCGAGGTCAACCAGCAGGTAAACCACGGCGAACAGGTAGCCGAGCAGGCCATTGAGCAACGCCAGTCGTTCAATCGGCTCGAAATCGTGGCGGCCGAAGATTTCGACTGTGGTGCCGAGCATAAAACCGGAAGCCGAAAGCGGCACCATGCAGAAGAGGCCGAAACTGAGGAAGAGGCCCCAGGGGTAATCGTAGGATGAATGGGTCACAGCGCCGAGACCGAACAGAAAGCGGTAGATAATAAGCGGAATACCGATAGCGAAGATGATGCAGAGCAGCCAATTAAATTTGTTGCGCAGGACCTGATTGACGTACTGATCCAGGGGCAGGCCGAGGCACAGCTTCTCCATCAGGTTCCATTTTTTACTATCAGGTTTTTCCGCCCCGTCGAGGGCGTTGATTCCGTGTTCCGCCAATCTGTTCATTGTTTCCCCTCCTTTCCGTGACTCTCTTCATGCCCCTGATCTTTGTGCTTGGTCGCCAAGAGATGGAATCCGGTAAATAGAGCGGGCCAGATTGCCAGGACCATCGGTACCATGCCGAGGAAGCCCTTGACATTGTTGATGATCGGCTCTTTCTGCAAATTGGTATCGAAGCCAAGTTCATTGAAAGGGACTGCAGAGAGATACAACCAGCTGGTCCCTCCGACCTCCTTCTCGCCGTAAATCTCAGGCTGGTAGGTCTCGGGAGATCTCTTGATCCGCAACCGGGCAATTAATAGCAGATCTTTACGCTTGCCGAAGGTCAGGGCCTGAGAGGGGCAAATCTCGACACATGCCGGCGGTTTGCCAAACTTAAGGCGCGTGTCGTAGCAGAAGATGCACTTCTTGATCACCGGATCGAGAACCTCGGAGTAGCTGTAAGCTGGAACGTTAAACGGGCAGGCAATCATGCAGTTACGACATCCGACGCAGACACTCTTGTCATAAATGACGGCGCCTTCCGGAGTCTTGGTGTAAGCGTTGACAAAACAGGAGGTCAGGCACGCAGGCTCGTTGCAATGATTGCACTGAACCTTGCGGTAAACCGGTTTGGGCAACTCCGGCGGCTCATAGCGATTGACCACCGTGTATGCCTTTTCCGTCGGGCGACGTTTCTGGGTGCCTCCGTGGAAAGTTTGATCGAAAACCGACAGGTCATCAAACGGAAGGTCGGGGAGCGGTAGATTCTGCTCCTTGTTGCAAGCGGCCTCGCAGCTGCGACAACCGAGGCACCTGGTCAGATCAACTAATACCCCCATTCCATCCGGGTATCCTGAGAAAGAACCGGCGGCCAGTACTTTTTTGGCCGGAGCCAACAGCACTGCTGCCCCGCTTGCCAAACCGCCAGCTAAAAATCTTCTGCGACTTACTTTACTCATGGTGACATCTCCTTGCGTAGCTCGTTCAATAATTACAGGAAGTGACGTCTACCGTCAGTCATTCACCCTGGGGTTGGGGGGGGGGCGCAAAAGTTCCAGAATGATAAAATTCATCCCCTGCCAGGGTTCTGATATGGCAAGTCTGACAACCGGTCGGCCCATCCTTCTCCTGATGACAACCCCGGCAATTTTGGTGATAGGCCCCCTTTAACCCGTTTACATCGATATGGAATAGATCCATTTGGCTCTGGCGATGGATCGCCTCGGAGGAGAACGTCTCAGCGGCGTGACAGTCCACACAAGCTACAGTCGCCATCTCTTGCTTTTGAGCGTGACACTTTGCACAGTAAGGATTTACTGTCCCGGTCCCGGTGGTGTGATGATGGCAAACCGAGCAATCCTCGGCGATATCGACGTGTAATTGATGGTTGAATTCGACCGGCTCGTAGTACTTGGATAAAATATCGATAACGATGGTATCAGGAGCATCCATGCCAAAGCTGTTCTCGGCAAATGGCAAAGACATCGCTAAGAGAAAAACACCCATCACCTGCCAACCCGAAGCAACAAACATAGCGCCACGTCTCCTTTAGTGATTCTGGCTGCCGGTCGGTCAACCGTGCTTTACGCTCAAGGCAGCCAGATATTATTGAATACGGTCACCTGCTATCGTTTTAACACTAAGGAGCCAAAACGCTAGTCCTCGTGGTTGATGTAGCGATAAAACATCGGAAAAGTGACGAAAAACGCAATACAAATTAAATACTCCATGCCTTTGATGTAGGTGTAATAGTCAACCAGAGTAAACACCTCGGTGACCTTGCCAATATGTGTGAATAGCTCAAGCATCGTAAGTCTCCTTTCTGGCGCTCGCTAATGCTTCTTGGTAGTGACAGCGCTGTACTTGCTTGCGGGTCTCTTTTCCGCCGCATCCTTGGTCATGTCGAACAGAGCGCGGATTGCAGGCAGCAGTTGAACAACAATCAGCAGAGCACAAACACCTACGAAAACAAGCACCAAGATACCGCTGGTATAGGTCGTTCCTGTGTCCGCCGCCAGTGACGGGGCCACCGCCAGGAGCGCAAGGACTAAACTGGTAAGAATCGTTTTAACGCTTCGCATGGAAACCTCCTTCGGTTGAGTTGAGTTCGGCGCATCCCTGCGCGTCTGATAAGTTCTGAAAGCACAGAGAACTGCTTGATAAATTTCTTCCCGATCTTCATCCCCGGTGGGACTTAAGGCATGATAAAAGATGCCCTCCTTGCGGATTTTACGTAGCAGATTGAGCGGGATCTCATCCGCGACCAAAATGATGGAAAGAAATGGATTGCATTTCTTGAGTAACGGTATCAACTTGACAACGTGCATCTCATTAAATTCCCCGCCCAATACCACCACCTGGATCGAATTATCGAGAATACCTTCCAAGGCGTTGACCACCGCATCCGTTGTCGTCACCCGAAAATCATCTGCGACAAAGAGACGGGCCAACCGGTCCCGTGACTGGCGATTTTCATTGGCAATGAGTAGACCTTGCATGACCACACCCTTTCTTAAATTAACGAACGGATCCCTTTGGTAATGCTCAGTTAGGATGTTCCTCTTTCTTAGGATTGTGAATGAACAAGCCTTTTAACATCCCGACAAACAGCATGGCAGCTGGTATCAATTGAAGAACGATAATCAGAGCAAAAAAACCGAGAAACAGTGTCAGCAGGAAGCTGCCCCCGCCACTCCCAGCGTCTGCCGCGGCGTAAGTGATAGTCGAAAAGCTAGCTAGAACAACCAAGGTATTGCGGATGATGTTTTTCATGACGTCCTCCTTACTGATTAGTCTTACCTTCCTGCTTATTTACTAACGCATCAGTTGTGCCGAAATTTGTTTAGCGCTTATTAAAAATATAACTTACTGTAATTACATGGATTTTCTTAGGTAGCATCTGAGTATTGAGACATGTAGATGGTGTAATTAAATAAAATTTATATACATAGGTAGGGGAGGAGAACCCTGCCCCTTGAGGAGCAGATATCTTTATGTATTTGATTTTACAAGGTATTTGTTTGGGTTAAGTCGGTTTACGAATGAAATGTACATTGAATAAGATTTTTATCTATCTCCTCTTCAGGCACATAGTCTGTGCCGTAGAAATACTGTCGACAAGATGTGGCTCTTATCCGGGTCTAGGTTATAATGTGATTACTTGTTCCTTGGCCTGAAGAATTATCTGAACTGATTTATTGAGGTGCTATTGTGTGAGAACAGCTCGTTTCGTATATGAGTAAGAGTCTGGGGATAGCCGACTATTGAAATCTGTTTATGATGAGATGAAGAGGGAGTAGGAACTGTGATTATGGACAAGCCGAGTAAAGTCTTAGTTATTGATGATGAAGCTGTTATTCGCGAAGGCCTTCGTCAGGCACTTTCTCTGGAGGGGTTTCAAGTCGATCTTGCCTCAAACGGGAAATCCGGCTTGGAAAAGCTGCAGAAAGACGAATTTGATATCGTCATTACCGATTTGAAAATGCCGTTCATCCAGGGCATTGAAGTTTTAAAAGCCGTTCAGATTCTACAGCCCGCCGTACCTGTTATTATAATTACCGGTTACGCAACAGTTGATTCCGCCGTTGAGGCGATGAAAAACGGGGCCTTTGATTATCTGACCAAACCTTTCGAGGCGGACCAGATCGTTCTAAAAGTCAAAGCCGCAGAAAAGCACCGGGCGTTTATTTTGGCGTCGCTTCCGCAGAGTGTAGAACAGATTGTACCCCCCACCTGTGGAAGCATGGTTGGTTCCAGCAAGTCGATGCAGAAGGTTTTTCAACGCTTGATACAGGTTGCCCCGACCAACAGCACGGTGCTCATCCACGGCGAGAGCGGAACCGGAAAGGAACTGGTGGCACGGGCTATTCACAATAACAGTTTACGCAAAGTTCAGCCCTTTGTTGCCGTCGATTGCAACTCCCTTTCGGAAAATTTACTTGAAAGTGAATTGTTCGGCCATGTCAAAGGTTCCTTCACCGGGGCCATTCACGCCAAGCCCGGTCTCTTTACCGTTGCCAGTGGCGGTAGTCTGTTTCTTGACGAAATTTCCAATCTCAGCATGACCACTCAGTCAAAACTGTTGCGGGTACTGCAGCAACGCGAAGTCACTCCGATCGGGGATATCAAGGCAACCAGCATCGACATCCGGCTGATCGCGGCAACCAACAAAAGCCTTGAAGCCATGGTCGAGAAAGGGACATTCCGCGATGATCTCTATTTTCGGCTTAACATCATCCCGATTGACCTTCCTCCGCTCAGAGAACGGCAAGGGGATGTTGCGACGCTGATTAATCACTTCATCCGAAAGTTTTCTGAGGAAATCGGCAAGGAAGTCAAAGGGATTACCCCCGAGGCACAGGTTGCCCTGGAGCACTATAGCTTCCCGGGTAATGTCCGTGAGCTGGAAAACATTATTGAAAGGGCGGTTGTCCTCGCTCAGGGCGAGAAAATCTCCAGAAGTGATCTTGAGCTACCGGTCGACGGGAATGGTTTTGAAGATATACATCTCACTCCACTGAATACTGAAGAGTTAAAAGAGAAGAAGCAGTTGGCCCGGGAGCGGGCAGTTGAGCCGGTTGAAAAGGCGTTTGTGTTTGCCGCGCTCGAAAGAAATAATTGGAGTGTCACCAAAGCTGCAGAGGAGACTGGCATGTTGCGTCCCAACTTTCAGGCCCTGCTGAAAAAGTTTGGTATTTCGGTTAGAAAACACAGGGCCTCTTAAAGAGTTTAGTCCTGTTCAGTATGCTCGCCATCTTCTGAAATAGTACGGCAACTTCTTGTTGCAGAGGAGACATCTTCCCGCTGGAGGGGTAAGGTAATCGTAAATTTGGTCCCTTCATCAATTTGGCTCTGCACCTGAATTTCTCCACCATGATTTTTGATGATTCCGTAGGAAATTGACAGGCCGAGGCCGAAGCCCTTCTCGCCCTTGGTTGAAAAGAATGGATCAAAGATTTTATCCAGATGTTCCTTACTGATGCCGACCCCATTATCGATTATTTTGATGATTATCGACTGGTTCCCTCCGCCCAGCTCAGTTGACAGCTGCAAAACTCCTCGCCCTTCCATCGCCTGGCCAGCATTGATCATCATATTAAAAAATACTTGCTGCACCTGAGCAGAATCGGCGCAAATGTCCGGCAAAGAATCTAAAAACTGACTTTTTACCTTAATGTTATGGAATAACTCCTGCTTGGAAACCAGCTTCAGCGTTTCGTTGAGAATCTGGTTAATGGAGCAGGGTTGTTTCTCGGGGATCGATTCTCGGGAGAACTCGAGCAGTGCGCTAACAATTTTTGCACAACGCCTGGTTTCTGAAACAATCACTTCCAGGTTCTCTTTGACTTGTGGTGATAGGTCAGGAGATTTTATGGCCAGTGAGGAAAACATCAGAATCCCGCTGAGAGGATTGTTAATTTCGTGGGCAATGCCGGCAACCAGTTCCCCCAATGAAGCCAACTTGGCGGCCTGCACCAATTGCGCCTGCATTGCTTTAATCTCCTCGGTCCGATCTGATACCTTACGTTCCAGGGTATTCCCCCATTCACGGAGTTCATTTCTGGACTGAGCAAGGTTCTGCGCCATCTGGTTGAATGACAGGCAAAGCGTTCCGAATTCATTTTGAGGCCAGCTATCGATCCTGGCATCCAGATTGCCCTGACCCAGTTGATATGTATCTTCAAGCAATTTGTTCAGTGGGTTGGAAACATATTTTTTTATGAAAAAATATTGAAAAATGGATAGAACCAGTAACAACAAGGACGCAGATATGAACATATCTGCATAATGATCCAGAGTCATGCTGCTCATCTGGTCGAGTGAGACGACAACGTCGAGTACCCCGAGTTTCTTTTCCCCTGACTTATGGAAATGACACGCAGCGGTATAGCAACTTTCTTCGTTATATATCCCTTTTGTCATCCCCAACACGTTTTTTCCGGTGGCATCGATAAAAGTCCGGCTGCGGTTTTCGGCTGTCGTGTCGAGCAAGGTTGTTTTTTCATTCAAATGACAGAAGGCGCAGCCGGCGGCTTTATTGTTGAGAGCAGTGCCGATTTCATGGTGATCGGTGGAGAAACGGATTACTCCTTCACGGCCGAAAATACGAATTCTCTCGATCCGTTTGATTTGGCCTGCTTCATCAATGACTTGTTGAAGCTGTTCACGATCATCGTTCAGCATCTGATGATAAGTGGTCCGCTGCAATATCTCGTTCAGGGTATCCGCTTCGTAAACGGCCTCGTCTAAAAAGGTTCTCTTCAGTTTGGTGATATGAAAAAAGGTAAAAACGAGCATGGTTATGATCAGGACACCGCAGGAAAAGCAGGTGTACTTGCTAGCCAGTTTAAGGTGCATGTATTCCCTCCTTAATCCGGAGTTGTTGATCGTGCCTGGCACTTTCGCTTAAATCCTGTATTTTTATGGATCAACGCTATTATATTCTGCTATGGGAACCGTTTTTGCTCTGCTGAGAAAGAGGTCTTTGTATTTGAGACCCAATTAATGGCCTAAGACACTCGACCAGTTTTTTGTTCGAGCCAGAATCTCCTCTTGCACTCCTGTCGATTTTGGAGTCAAAGCTTTTCGTGGAATGCGGGCAATCATCGCAGAAACCGACCGAATTCTGACGATATAGACCTTGAATATCGAATGCTTGTTCGGAAAATTGAACTCATGAGTAAAACGGTACTTCGAGGCAGCAAGAGTGAGAGGTTTAAAAAGTTCGGCTGGCTAGGCGTTTCTCAATTTTCCTAAGAATTAGCGGTCTTTCCTCTCAAAAAAAGAAGCCACTGCAGTGATTGCGGTGGCTTCATTTTTTAAACTATGGAGCACGTTGGGTGAGTTATTTCACGTGGCAATCTTTGCATTTGGTCGGTCCGCCAGATTTTGCATGACAACCCTTACATTGTGCGTGAAAAACTTTTTTTGCATCGGGAATCCCCGCTTTGACGCCGTGACAGCTGGTACATTTCGGCGTTTCTAGTCCTTTGTGATGGCACTCGGTGCATTCTGCAATTTTGGACTGGTGCTTTGCATGGGAGAAGGTTACGTCTCCCATCTTGCTACTCAACTTTATTTCTGCCGGACCATCGGCCGCCATAGCTCCCATGACAGTTGCCGTGATACACCCAACGATGAGCAATACGATAAACTTTTTCATGCCGAAATTCCTCCTTGTTTGTTGCCATAAGTCAGGTAGACAGCGGTTCCCTGAAGGCGATTATTAGTAAATCTTCGGTGAAAGGATAGGTTAAAAACCCAGGATTACAAGTACCAAAAGGTAAAATTTTTCTGGTGTAAGATCGTTTAAAAGTTCAAATAAATCAAAGTGTTGCAATATTTGTTGCATCGCAACATAGGTATGGGTTCGGCTAGCTCAGCGCTGGACCTTTTTTTTGCCGGAGTTCCCAGGGGCTTTGATGCACATTCAATGGGATTGCAACATTTTTCTGCCGGTCGATATCGCAAAAAAAGAAGATATTTTTTTCTCCTCGTAACGGCACTAAAAGCCTGAGATGATGGAATCTCTGAATATAATATAAACGAATAACGGAAAAGAGCGAAAATGAGAACGTATGATGTCATCATTATTGGTGGTGGCCCTGCAGGTATTTTTGCCGCCGGGTTTGCTGCGCAGCAGGGGCAAAATGTTTTACTGATCGACAAAAACCGGCGCTGTGGAGCCAAGGTACTGATCACCGGCAAAGGACGCTGTAATGTGACGCATGCCGAGGAGGATCCGCGTCGGTTTGTGGAAGCCTTTGGCCGTAACGGCAAGGCGTTTCTGACCGCCCTTTACGCCTTTGGAGTAAGGGATCTAGTCAGCTTTTTTGAAGAGCGCGGGTTACCGCTGAGGGAGGAGCGCGGAGGGCGCATCTTTCCTGCAGAGGGGGACGCGGCATCGGTGCAGAAGGTTCTTGAAGGATTTCTGCAGGAGACCGGTGTTGAACTGTTGACCTCTTGCCGGGTCGAAAAATTCACGTTTGACAATGGGGAGATCTCTTCGGTCCTGACGCCAAAGGGGGAATTCTCCGCCACCGCATACGTGGTCGCAACCGGTGGGCTCTCCTATCCCGAGACCGGTTGTACCGGTGACGGTTACACTTGGGCCGAACAAAGCGGTCATCACTTGATTCCGCCGGAACCGGCGCTGGTTCCGCTTGTTTTGGATGTTGACTGGACCGCTGAAGTCAATAATTTCAATTTAAAGAACGTACAAGTTCAGGTTGTCCAGCAAGGCAAAGTGCTGGCCGAGCGTTTCGGCGAGGCTTTTTTTACCCGTGAGGGGATCGGTGGCCCGATCATCCTTGACCTCAGCGCTGTCGTACGCGATGCGCTCAAACAGGGGGTGGTCAGCCTCTCCCTCGATCTGAAGCCGGCGCTGGACAGCGAGACCTTCGATCGGCGCTTGCAGCGTGAATTCGCCGAGAATGCCAATCGAAACTTCGCAAACTCCCTCGACGGCCTGCTGCCGAAGGCCTTGATCCCGATCTTTCTGCGACTTTCAACTATTGATCCGCAAAAAAAGTGCCATTCGATTTCGCGCGAGGAACGCCTGCAACTGCTCGGACTCTTCAAGAATCTGGAGCTTCCGGTCAGTGGGGTTGGTGGCTACAAGAAAGCGATTGTTACTTCCGGAGGTGTTTCGCTGAAGGATATCGATATGCGCAGCATGCGCTCGAAAAAGATTGCTAACCTTTATTTTGCCGGTGAAATGATCGATCTGGATGGCCCGACTGGTGGTTTTAATCTGCAGGTTTGCTGGTCAACCGGCTACCTGGCCGGGATCAGTGCGGCGAAGCGGGAATAAAAAAGGGGGCGCCAGTCCTGGCCGCCCCCCGTTCAACATTCCTTTTGCTCTGTTCTTAGATCTGATGCAGAGGGCTCATGGCATGCATCAATGCGTTCTTCTGCCCAACTGTCAGCCCGCCCAGCCCAAGCATGACCGAATCCCGGTTAGCGAGATCAGCGGCGCTGATCGTGGCCATCGAGGCCGGGTCCAGCGGGGCCAGATTGGTCGCCATCTGAACATCGATCAGGTGAACCAGCATCAGGTCGTACTGCAACTGCAGCAGGCTCTTGTCGGGACTCGTGGGGAGCAGGCTTAAGTCGGGAGCGATCGGCATGCTTGCTGGTGAGAGAGCTGAGAGCTGGGTTGTCAACGCGCTGGTGACTGGGGTGTAGCTCATATTTGTGACGGAAGGAAGCAGATTGGTCGCTGCGACCATCATGGTCGACCAATTCTGGAGTGGCCCGCCGATGGTGGTCTGCATCATCCCCAGATTCAAGCCCGCAAGGGTCGTGCCTGTCATCATTGTCCCACCCATCATGCCGCCCATTCCGTTCATGCCACTCGCCATGGTGTCGAGCATAGTGCCGATCTGGGTGCCACCGTCAGTCGCAGTGTTAAAGTCGCCTAAAGCGTTATCTATCGCGGTTTGCATGGTTTCCAGTGCCGTATTAAGTGTGGTCTGGAGCGGCAGGTTCGCCGGGTCGGCGAAGGTCATCTGAAAGGTCTGCCGCGCTGTATGCATGGCGCTCTGCAGAGCGATCATCGCTGTGGTCAGGGTCTGGGTCTGGACGGGGCTTGCGTCAACAACCGGCATGGCCGCAGCGTAACCATGTAACTGGCCCAGCATCTGGCGCTGTTGAGTCCCGGCCATGAAGTTGACCTGCATGGCGGCGAATTGACCGGGGGAGAGGCTGGCCAATGCGGTTGAATTAGCCATGGCCTGGCCCGCTTGATCAAAGGCGTCCGCCAGCAGGGTCGGATCGATGCCGGCGGTCTCCCCGGCCTGCATCATCGCGGTCATTAACTGGGCATTTGCAAGACCGAATTGCCGAGCGGCGGTGTTTGCCGCGGTATCATTCACTGCCGTCTTATTTTCAGCGGCAAAGGTCCGCATGGCGTCGAGCAGGCTGTTCTGGAAGTTGGTCATCTGCGTTGTCGTCGCGCCGTTAGTACCGAGATAGTTAGCGAAAGTCGTGGCGGCTGTTTGGGCTGCCTGACCAAAGTTTGCGGCATCTGCGTCGCTCATGTCGCCAGTGGCAATCATGGTCAGGGGGAACATGGCGCGAAGCGCGGCTTCACCGGTGCTGGTTGCGCCCATCATCGCCTGCAGGGCAGCCTGGGTCTGACGGTGGCTGATTTCACTCACCCCCATCTGCAACTGTTGTCCGGCTGTCGGCGCCGGGGCGAGTGACTGCCGCACTATTGTAGTGCCGTCCATGATCCGGATCATCAGAAATGGGGTGCTGCCGGAGTCAGGGACATTGCTGAACTGAAAGCTGAGTTTGCCGTTCATGTCGCTGGTGGCGTTCATCTGTGCCACCGGCGTTGAACTCGGGACGCCAGCAGCAGAAACGCTGTGGAGCTGCACGGTATAGGCATGATTCGCGGTTAAAGCCATGGCACTGGTGGCGGTCATCACTGAAATCAGCAAGGCCATGCTTAAAAAGGTCCTTATCTTATTCATGTGGTTCTCCCTTAAAAGGATCGGATTCAGGTTTCGGTTCATATTCACTGAGCGCTGCCGCTCAGGGTTGCACCGGTCGTGGCAGGCGTCGTTGAGCCGCCGCCACCGCAGGCGCTCAGCCCTGTGATCAGGACCAATGCCGTTAGTATCACCAGTGCCATGTGCAAAGTTTTGTTCTTCATGGTTTCACCTCTTTAGATGTTTTGGATTGGGTAACTTTTCCGGGACAATCTGTCCCCATTCATCAGGGGCAGACATTCTGCCTCTGGTTGAAAACTATTTCTCATTTTACGATCTTCCAGCTGCCATCAGCGGTACGACAGGCGGTGCCATAGGCGCGGCTTTCTTGACCACCGATGACCACCGTTTGCAGGTATTCGCGGCAATAATCATTTTTGGCGGTCCGGAAGGTTTTTATCGGCGTCAGGCTTCCGCAGTGTTTGTTGTCCGGGTTATTCCAGCTGTTTGTTTCCTGGCTATGATTGTGTTCCAACCCTTCCTGCAAGTTTTGATTCATCGCCAGTCTGTCTGCCTGGTCGAGTGAATGTCCCAACTCCTGACCAATCATGGCCCCGGCCAGTGTGCCGATCGCCACTGCAACCATGCTGCCATGACCGCGTCCGAGATGAGAGCCCAACAAGGCACCCGTCCCTGCCCCTAACAAGACTCCCCCCTGTTCTTTGGGCCCGACTCCGGGGGCACAGCCCGTCAGAATCAGAAGGACCAGCAGGGTCCAGATGAAAGCTCTATTCATGATCTTACTCCTTACGCAATTTTAAAGTATCAGGCCGCTTTTGACGCTTCAGTGTCTTTGACGATCGGTCTCTGGAAAGGTTTACAAAAAAATATGGAATCATGATTTTTTGTTTCAAGGAGACGCCAGAGTGACGTATCAAAAAAATAATTATCTACTGGGTAAACCTTTTATCCCCTTCAAGCGTCAAAGCTATAGATTCCGGTAGTGGCACTGATTTTCGTGATCTGAGTCAGTAGAATTGTTTCTCATGCAACATTGACGTACGAGGAAGAGGCGGATACGCTCTCTCGATGGATGCAGGTACCGAAAAAATTCTTTTGGCTCAGCTTCAGGCTGGAGATGAGAGCAGCTTCGAGGCGCTGGTCAACGCTAATTCAGCCCGCCTGATCGGGATGGCCTGGCGTATGGTCGGTAACCGCGAAGATGCCGAAGATCTGGCTCAGGAAGCTTTTATCCGGCTGCATAAGAATATTGCGAAGTTTCGTGGAGAGAGCAGCCTGTCGACCTGGCTGTACCAGATCCTCAGTCGTCTGGCGATTGATCATCTACGGCGGCAGAAGCTGAAGCAGAAGATTTTTTTCTTGCGCAACACTGAGGATGATCAGGATCCGTTGGAGCAGGCGGCCGATCCGGGTGCGAATCCGGGGGAAATCTACCTGGCCGGGGAGGCGGGACGAACAATGACCAAGGCGATGGATAAACTTCCGGCGCGACAGCGGATGGTTTTTATCCTGCGGCATCATGAAGGGATGCCGCTCAAGGAGATCGCCAGCGTCCTTGAGCTTGAAGTCGGGACGGTTAAGGCCCATCTTCACCGCGCCATCCATTTTTTGCGGAACGAGTTAAAAGACCTGCAAGGAGGTCTATCATGACCAGCAAAACACAATTAAACGCCTGCCCGACAGAGCAGCTCAGCCTGTTTCATTTTGGTGACCTCGATGACGCAGACAAGCTGCAGGTCGAACAACACCTGCAAACGTGTTCTCTCTGCCGTAGCGAACTTGCCGAAATACGGAAATTTTTAAATCTGGTGCCGACAGGCGTGCCCGAACTCACAGACGGTGAGCTGACGAATTTCAGTGCCCGCGTTATGAAAAAGTTGCCTCAGCGGCGTCGTTTCAGTCGACCTGCACTGGGCTGGGCATTGGCAGGAGCTCTGGTTATGACATTGACCCTGAACCTGCGGCAGCAGATAGAACCGCCTGTCCCCGTGGTCACAACTCAGGTCGCCGAGCAGGAGGTGCTGGATCAGTTTGAACTTCTGCAGAATCTCGATCTGCTGGAAAACCTCGATCTGCTGCAACAACTCGCCAGCCAGGGGTAACCGGATGAGAAAAAGTTTTTGCCTGTATTGGCTGGTGCTCTGCCTCATGTTTTTCCCGGTGCATCGAGCCCTTGCTGCCGAACAGGGTGACGAACAAAAAAAAGAGCCGAAGGCTCAGGTCAGTGCGGAGGATCAGCAGGTCATCGCACATTTGGAGCTTTTACAGCAGATGGACATGTTGAAAGATTTAAACCTACTGAGCGCCGGGGAGGAGAAAAAATGAAAAAAATTCGGATGATAATCTTCCTCGGGATGTTGCTTCTGCCCATTCATGCGCTGGGCGCTGATTCAGCTACGCAGGGAGCTAAAGAACCCCTGGTTAGCCAGACCTCTGAGGCCCAACTTCTTCAGCGCTGGCAGCAGCTGTCGCCGGAGCAGCGGCAAGCCCTGCGCGAGCGTTACCAGCAGTACCAGCAGTTGCCCCCGGAGCAGCGGCAGCAATTGCGTCAACGGTTGCAGCGCTTTAAGGCACTGGATCTTCAGCAACAGCAACGGATTCAGGAACGCTTCAAGCGCTGGCAAGCCTTGTCCCCCGAACGGCGCGAGCAATTGCGTCAGACGTATCAGAACTTCAGAAAACTGACTCCAGAACAACGACAGCAACTGCGTAAGGAGCTGGAGCAGTTGAAAGATCTGCCTGAGGCCGAGCGCGCCGAGCGTGCCCGGCAACTGCGGCAAAATTACATGGGCGGCCAGCACAATATGGGACCGGCAGGGGGAATGCAACGCCTGCCGATGCGGCGTATGGGTCACTAGGAAGAAATGAAACCTTGAAAGGACTGTATATGAAAACTTGGAAGTACCTGACCCTCAGGAGCGGATTACTATTGATTATCCCCAGTCTTCTCTTTTGCCTTTCAACCAGCGCACTGGGCGCATCCAACCCTCAGTTCTCGGTGAGTCTCGGGTTTGACTTTGCCAGCGGTAACTACGGCACGTCTCAGACGACCGACAGTTACAGTATCCCCCTGATCATCGGCTACTACCCCAGTGAACGTCTCGATTTCTCGCTGGAGATCCCCTATCTTTATCAGGATGCCGGTTCGACCGTTTCTCTGGGAGGGACGCGTTTCCCGATGCAGACCTCCGGGAGCATGACGGGGGGTACTTCTGGAAGTGGCATGGGCGGCATGGGTAGCGGGACAACCACCAGCACCAGCCAAACCAAATCGCAAACTGGTCTCGGAGATGTCACCCTGACGACCGGTTATACGTTGTTTCCAGAATCCGACACTACTCCGATGCTTCGTCCTCTGGTTTATCTCAAGTTCCCTACAGCTGATAAAAACAAAGGGCTCGGAACCGGCGCCTTCGATTTTGGCGCTGGGCTCAGTGTTGGCAAGGTTTTCGGCGACTGGTCCCTGTATGCCGAGGCACTCTATGTAACGCCCGGCTCGACGACGGCCTACAATCCGGATAACTACTGGACTTATCAGGGCTCCGTTCGCTACCAGTTGACCCGAAAACTGGATGCCGGGCTCGCACTCTCCGGGGCGACCGCCGCCTTTGCTGGCAATCCCGATGAGCTGGAGGTGCAGCTGCAGACCCGCTACCGGGTGTCGCAACAGGGGAGCATCGGCGCCTATCTTGGGCAGGGCTTAAGTGACAGCAGCCCCGATTATACTGCTGGATTTTACGGGGCGATCAGTTTCTAAAACTACAAGCGAACTCTCCGTTCATTTTGGGACGCCGGTGTCCCGCTGCGTTACAGTGGTCTTTATCTGCCTGAGTGAGGGTGAGGTCGGTCATCCGGCCTGACCCGTCTTTTGCTGCTTCAGGCAAGCTATTAATTTAATTATCTCTTTTTAAACCTGGCGGATTCAATTCGCTAGTGCAACCGGTGGATTGATTCCAAAAAATACCTGATTGGGGGTTTTAAATCCAAGGCATTTTCTGGGGCGGTTGTTGAGTTTGTTCATCACTCTCTGAATCTCTTCGTCAGTCACTTCAGCGAGATCCTTGCCTTTTGGGAAGAACTGGCGAATAAGGCCATTGGTGTTCTCGTTTAAGCCGCGTTCCCACGAATGATAAGGGTGCGCAAAATAACCGCTAGACTGAAGCATCTCGTCAATGTCCAGATGCAAGGCAAACTCTTTCCCGTTGTCGTAAGTCAACGTTTTCACGTGTGAGGCCAGCGGTAGTAATCGTTTCACTATGACAGCCCGAACCTTTTTTGCTGTCCGATCGGGTGCCTTGCCAATCATGCTCCAACGGGTCTTGCGTTCCACGAGGGTAACCAAAACAGCGCTGCCTTGTTTGCCAATGACCGTATCGGCTTCCCAATCACCGACTCGACTCCGTTCGTTGACCACCTCTGGTCGTTCGTCGATCGAAACGCGCCCTTTGAGCTGGCCACGACGATCTGGCGCACCGTAACGCTTTTTACGTTGTTTCTGACAGCGCAGATATCGGTAGATGTCACCACCAGCCCGCTTGTCACGAAGAACATATTGATAAATCCACTCGGGACTAACATGGAGACATTCTTCCTGCCGCAGCCAATAGCTGACCTGCTCTGGACTCCAGTATTCGCGGGTCAACTGCTCGACGCGCGCCCAGGACTCGCGAGTGATACGGCAAGTGACCTTTTCCTGACGACGACTTACAGCAAGACCATCAGCCTGCTTGGGTCTGTAGCCTCTCAACCCACAATTGCGTGCCATCTCCCGGCCAATGGTGGATTTATGGCGGCCAAGAACCTTGGCCATTTGCGCCTTCGATTGACCGGCTGTTTTCAAGGCGGAAATCTGATATCTTTCTTCTCGGGTAAGCTGTGTGTAGTGCATCATCGCGCTCCTCTAACTTTGGTCGGTGAAAGAAGCCGTGAGCCTACCGCAGCTTATCCTTCAAACCAAACTATTAGAGTTGCACTTACAACTTGAATCCGGGCCTGAGTTTGTTCCAAGGCTCGGTATTTTTTTACCCTTGACTCTGGACTATAGTCCAGGGTTTAAGCTCGAGACATCAGATAGACAGAACTCGCTGTTTTCACCTTGAACATGGAGGAACTGGATGCATCATTCTTTAACCATCGGCCGGCTGGCAAAGGAGGCTGAAGTCTCCATCGACAGTATTCGTTTTTATGAGCGGCGGGGGCTGCTGGCCGAGCCACTGCGGACCGAATCGAACTACCGGGTTTATCCGTTGGAAACCGCGACCCGGCTGCGTTTCATCAAAAAAGCCCAGAACCTGGGCTTCTCCCTGAATGAAATCCAGGAGTTGCTGGAGTTGCAACAGAATCCCGTGGCCAGGAGGTCAGAGGTGAAAGCGAAGACCGCCGATAAAATCAGGGCGATACGCTTGAAAATTAAAGATTTGAGCCGGATGCTCGGGGTGCTGGAGCACCTGAACGCTGCCTGTGACGGGCTTGGTTCAATTGATGAGTGCCCGATCCTTGAGGGTCTGGCCGCAGATGACTGCCAAAAATGTCATCATTAGCAAGAGCGAGGTGGACATATGAACCTGACATTAATAAATATCCTCTGGTATCTGGCAATCGGCGCGTTTTTTATCATGATGATGAGGAACGGCGGTTGCTGTGGTGGGCACAAGAAGGAACAGAAGCAGGACAGCAAGGATAACAGAGTAGAGCATAAGTAAGAGTCCGTCTTTGCCTGGTTATCAGCGAAACGTCAAACAACTTCAATACCAACAATAGGAGATCATCATGAAAAGAGTATTTTTCACCGCAATTCTGGTCAGTTTCTTCATAGGGACCACCGCCCTCTCCAGCATGGCTGCAGCTGAGCACCAAGACCACCGTCCTTGCGGGATGCAACCTTCCGCGACAGCCACCCCAGGAATGATGGGCCAGCAGGGGAAGGGCCAGATGCCCTGCATGGCTGAGCAGTCCTCATGTTCCAAGACGAAGAAGAGGGGCATGATGGGCATGATGGGTGATGGGATGGGCGGCATGATGGGCGCAGGCATGGGTAAGATGATGGGCGCCGGGAAAATGGGCATGATGCAACAGCGGATGGTCCACATGTTCTACCTTGATCGTGCCGAAGAACTGGGGCTCTCTCCTGAGCAGGTTGGTAAACTCAAAGCGCTCCATTCAGAATGCCGCAAGGACAATATCCGCAACGCCGCTGAAGCAAAAATTGCCCGAATGGACCTGGCCGATCTGCTGGACAGTGACAACTGGTCGCTGAAAGATGCCGAGCCCCTGGTTCGCAAAGTGCAGAAACTTGAAGGCGATATTCAGGTCCGTCATCTCCAGGCGATAAGCGCGGCTCGCAAGGTGTTGACAGCTGAACAGCTTAAACAGTCCCTTGCTGAGCACACACCTGACGACCCCGAAAGCCTCTTTCAATAAACCTCATTTCCAAAACTGAAAGGTTTGCGTTATGCAAGACCCCGTTTGTGGCATGCAGGTGACCTCCGAGTCGAAAGGCGGCACAGCCCAATGGCAGGAAGAAACCTTCCGCTTCTGTTCGGACAAGTGTCGGGTGAAGTTCGTCGCTGATCCCGAGCACTATCTGCACCCGGAACCACCTACTGTAGATGAGGTTGCTGCTGTAACCGAAGCCATTTACAGCTGCCCGATGCACCCGGAGGTGGAGCAGCAGGGGCCTGGATCTTGCCCGAAATGCGGCATGGCGTTGGAAAAGCTGAGCTCACCGCAGCAGGCGACACGCACCGAATACAGCTGCCCGATGCATCCCGAAGTAGTGCAGGCGACTCCGGGCAGTTGCCCCAAGTGCGGTATGGCGCTCGAAAGCCGGACTTTATCGCTGGAGGATGAGGAAAATCCGGAATATGCCGATATGCGCAGACGTTTCATCTTTGCGGCGATCTTCTCGCTGCCGCTGGTCATCATCGCCATGCGTGACATGCTCCCCGGTGGACAGTGGCTTGAAACCCTCGCCTCAGGCCGGGTGTTCAACTGGCTTGAGATGCTGCTCGCCACACCGGTGGTCGTCTGGGCCGGCTTCCCCTTTTATGTCCGGGCCATCCAGTCGCTAAAAAATAAAAGTCTGAACATGTTCACCCTGATCGGCCTGGGGGTTTCGGTTGCCTATGGCTACAGCCTGGTCGGAGTCCTGGTGCCGCAGATCTTCCCGGCCAACATGCGCGGAGCCGACGGTGCGGTGGGGGTCTATTTTGAGGCTGCCGCGGTGATCGTCACCCTGATTCTATTGGGGCAGATGCTCGAACTGAGCGCCCGCAGTCGCACCGGTGCAGCGATCAAGGCGCTGCTCGGGCTCTCGCCCAAGACCGCGTGCCGGGTCAATGCCGACGGCAGCGATGAGGACATCCCCCTCGACCAGGTGCAGGCCGGCGATCACTTGCGTATTCGACCGGGAGAGAAAGTCCCGGTCGATGGTCAGGTTGTTGAAGGGAACAGCAGCGTCGATGAGTCGATGATTTCGGGTGAACCACTGCCGGTCACCAAGGAGGCGGGGGATAAGCTGATCGGTGCGACCATCAACAGCAGTGGCAGCCTGATCATGCGGGCCGAGATGGTCGGCAACGAAACCCTGCTGGCACGAATTGTTCAAATGGTGGCCGATGCCCAGCGTTCGCGCGCGCCGATCCAGAAACTGGCCGACCAGGTCGCCGGATATTTCGTGCCGGTTGTTATCTCATGCGCCCTGCTGGCTTTTGGCGTCTGGATGCTGGTCGGTCCCGAACCGCGCCTGGCTTACGCGCTGATCGCGGCGGTTTCCGTGCTGATTATCGCCTGTCCCTGTGCCCTGGGGCTGGCGACGCCTATGTCAATCATGGTTGCCACCGGTAAGGGCGCCGGCATGGGGATACTGTTCAAAAACGCCGAAGCGATCGAAACCCTGCGCAAAGTCACGACCCTGGTGGTTGATAAAACCGGCACCCTGACCCTGGGGAAACCGAAGCTGACCGCCGTGATTCCGGCCGGAGAAACAGAGGAAAAGCGCCTGCTTTTTCTCGCCGCAAGTCTCGAGAAAAACAGCGAACATCCCCTGGCTGCGGCTCTGGTAGCCGGGGCTGGTGATCAGGGGGTGACCCTGGTCGAAGCCGAGGGATTTGAATCCCATACCGGGAAAGGGGTCTCAGGCAAGGTTGATGATGTCGAGATTCTCCTTGGCAATGTCAAACTGCTACAAGACAATTCTATCGATTGCTCTGCTCTATCAACCCAAGCCGAACAGATGAGCAGCGAGGGCCAGACCGTGATGTATCTTGCCGTTGCTGGCAAGTTCGCCGGTCTGCTGGTGGTCTCCGATCCGATCAAGGAATCGACGCCCGAAGCGATACGCCAGCT
The DNA here is from genome assembly GCF_000384395.1 of Geopsychrobacter electrodiphilus DSM 16401. Lineage (NCBI taxonomy): Bacteria > Pseudomonadati > Thermodesulfobacteriota > Desulfuromonadia > Desulfuromonadales > Geopsychrobacteraceae > Geopsychrobacter > Geopsychrobacter electrodiphilus. Next base: position 2,284,502 of record NZ_ARWE01000001.1, on the reverse strand, counting down.
GCATGCCGAGGGGATCAAGATCGTCATGCTCACCGGTGACAACCGTGCGACCGCTGAAGCCGTCGGCAAACAGCTCGGCATCGATGAAATCATTGCGGAGGTATTGCCGGATGAAAAGGCGGCGGTGGTGAAGAAATTTCAGGACGCCGGCGAACTGGTGGCTATGGCCGGTGACGGCATCAACGATGCCCCGGCACTGGCGCTTGCCGAAGTCGGGATCGCCATGGGCACCGGCACCGATGTCGCCATGGAATCGGCTGGCGTGACCCTGGTCAAGGGGGATCTGACCGGCATCATCCGGGCGCGCAAGCTCAGTCGCGCAACCATGAGCAACATCCGCCAGAATCTTTTCTTCGCCTTTATCTACAACTCTCTCGGGGTGCCGCTGGCCGCAGGGGTACTTTATCCGGTCTTCGGCATTATGCTCAGCCCGGTGATCGCGGCGGCGGCCATGAGTTTGAGCTCGGTGTCGGTGGTGAGCAACGCTCTCAGGCTTCGGACCGCTAAAATAGATTAGTTTTAGAGTCCGGGTGAGTTTGTGAGCCCGTCTTTAAGCCAAAGACAAACATGAATGGACCACCTCATTTTACCGAGATGGCCCATTCACGTTTAATAAATCATTCCAGCTATAAAAAAATTGATTTCTAGAAGTTCAGAGTCAGATTCAGGCCGCCGACGAATTCGCTGCCGATAGGGTTGGGCGAATTTTTTGCGGTGTCACTCAGGGCATTCGAATAGATGATGCTGGGGCTGATGCTGATTTGATCGGTGATTGCGTAGGCCCCGGACAGGCTCAATTCGTAGTTGTGCAGGGCGCTGTAGTTGCCGACGGCGTAGTCACTTTTCTGGTTATAGCTGATCAGCCCTCCCAGGCTGAGGCTGAAGTCTTTACTGATCTCTAGATCGTGACTGATCGCCAGGGTGTAGTACAGCCCGGTCTCCTGCGCCTGGTCATAGTCGTAATAGACAGTCAGGGTCGGTGACAGCAAGGTTTTCAGGCTGAGGCCCAGATAGAGTTCATTGGTATCAGACGCACCGTCCAGAGCGTAGAAGATGTTGCCCACGCTTAAGGCCAATTTATCGTTTAAATCAGTAGAATAGTCGATGGTGAAATCGGTTTCATTCAACTCGCTGCTGCGTAAATCCAGATTACTCCAGTAACTGAGGGTCACACCATGGGCGCTGAGGTCCATGCCCCCCTGGGCAACGGCTTTACCATTACTGAGATCGAATCCACGCCACAGGTATTTGCTGCTGATGCCGGCGTAGGCATCGCCCTCAACCTTGATGGCAGCGCTGGCAGTTGCAGCCGGAATAGTGACGCTGGCCAAAACCAGCAGGGCGAAAAGGGCGACAATAGATTTTTGGGTTTTCATGTGGTTCTGCTCCTTTAAATTTGCGACAATGCCGCATTGATAGAGTCGGCCAGATCAGCAAGATCTGCCGGATGATGTGGCGTATTTTTTTTAAAAAAAAAGGTGCTCTGACCTTCATGTGGAAGGTCAGAGCACCTTTGCTCTTTGATTCAGGGTTACGGCAGGACATCATCGTTCTGCTACCCGGGTTACTTTTCTTCTTGGGTCTGTCGGGGCATTGTCGGTTAACTACTCGAATCTGTCCGACGGATTATGCCTGTGGATCATGGCAGTCAACAAAGCAGACTTCGTGCCATTTTTAAATGGCCTGTTTTGCGGATACTGATCGTTGTTGTCCCAGGATGCCTGCTGTAAATTTAGGCAGATAAGGTCGCGGGTGTGCAGGAGCTATGCAACAGACAAGCGTTGGTCTGCTTTTTCGTCCTGAAGGGCTTAAACCCCGGCGGGTCCGGGTATCACATAGAGCAGAATCGCGAAAAAATGCAAGGTGCTGCCAGCCATGACAAACAGGTGCCAGACCATATGGTTGTAGGGCATGCGCTCCCAGGCGTAAAAGATAACGCCGCCGGTGTAGGCCAGTCCACCTGCGAGTAACAAGATCAACCCGCCGGGTTCAACGTGGGTTAACATCGGCCGTGCTGCGATGACCACGACCCAGCCCATGGCAATGTAGAGCAGGGTCGAAAGGCCAGCGATTTTTCGCGGGATGAAAATCTTGCACAGGATACCGGTGATGGCCAGGCCCCAGGTGGTGCCGAAGAGTGACCAGCCCCATGGCCCGCGCAGGCTGATCAGGGCGAAGGGGGTATAGGTGCCGGCGATCAACAGATAGATCGCGGCATGATCGAAGATCCGCAGAATCCGTTTGGGACCAGCCATCGGGATGCTGTGGTAGAGGGTCGAGGCCGTATAGGAAAAGACCAGGGTGACGCCAAAAATGCTGCAGGAAACCAGATGCCATCGGTTGCCATAGCGCTCCGAAAAATAGAGCATCACCACCAGGCCGATAATGGCAAGCAGGATCCCGATACCATGGGTCACGCTGTTGGCGATCTCTTCACCGAATCCGTAGGCCGGTTTTTTCCCTAGATCTTCCATCGCGTGAATCCTCTCTGGTCATATCTGTTATCTTCTTGTAACATGTCCCGCTTTACAGTAGCTCACTGCCGCTGTGGTTTTACGCAACTTTTACGTCCGGCTAAGACGATGAAAAGTTGGGTCGACGGTTACATCGCAAAGGGAGTTCAGCGTATATTTATAGGAGCGGTTTTCGACGACGTCGAAGGCCTAATTTATTTAGAAGGAGCAGGTGATGATTCCATACCGTTCAGCAACGACGACGAGTGGCCGCAATATGGCCGGTGCCCGCGCCCTGTGGCGCGCAACTGGAGTTAAAGAGGGGGACTTCGGCAAGCCGATCATCGCCGTGGTCAATTCTTTTACCCAATTTGTGCCGGGTCATGTGCATCTGAAGGATCTCGGGCAATTGGTCTGTCGCGAGATCGAAAAGGCCGGCGGCATCGCCAAAGAATTTAATACCATCGCCATTGATGATGGCATCGCCATGGGACATGGCGGCATGCTCTACAGTCTGCCGTCCCGCGAGATTATCGCCGACTCGGTCGAGTATATGGCCAATGCCCACTGCGCCGATGCGCTGGTCTGCATCAGCAACTGCGACAAGATTACCCCCGGCATGCTTAACGCCACCATGCGGTTGAATATCCCTGCAATCTTTGTCTCCGGCGGCCCGATGGAAGCCGGCAAGGTTATTCTCGATGGAAAAGAGAAGGGGCTTGATCTGGTCGATGCCATGGTCATGGCAGTCGATGACAAGATCAGTGATGCTGAATGTCTTGAGGTTGAGCGTTCAGCCTGTCCGACCTGCGGCAGCTGCTCGGGGATGTTTACCGCGAACTCGATGAATTGTCTGACCGAGGCGCTGGGCTTGAGCCTGCCTGGCAACGGCTCGCTGCTGGCAACCCACGTGCGCCGTCGTGACCTGTTTGAAGAAGCGGGACGTCGGATAGTCGAGATCACGAAACGTTACTATGAACAGGAGGACCGCAGCGTTTTGCCGCGCAACATAGCAACCCTGCCCGCGTTCCGTAACGCCATGTGCCTGGATATCGCCATGGGCGGCTCGACCAATACCGTACTCCACTTGCTGGCCGCCGCGCAGGAAGCTGGCGTGCCTTTCAACATGCAGGAGATCGACGCCCTCTCGCGCAAGGTGCCGCACCTGTGCAAGGTGGCACCTTCGACTCCAGATTTTCACATGGAAGATGTCCATCGCGCCGGCGGGGTCTTCGCCATTCTTGGCGAACTGGCACGAGCCGGGCTGCTCGACACCTCGGTGGCGACGGTGTATGCGCCGACCCTGGCAGAAGCGTTGAATCGCTGGGATATCGCGGGAAATGCAGTGCCAGAAGCGCAACAGCGATACCTTGCGGCACCCGGTGGACGGCCGATGCTCGAAGCCTTTGGTCAGGACCGCCAATGGGAGAGTCTTGATCAGGATCGCGAAACCGGCTGCATCCGCAATCTGGCCCATGCCTACAGCCTGGACGGTGGACTGGCGGTGCTCTACGGCAACCTGGCGCCCAACGGTTGCATCGTCAAGACGGCCGGCGTCGATAAGTCGGTCTTAAAATTCAGCGGGCGCGCCCGTGTTTTCGAGAGTCAGGAAGCCTCGGTCGAAGCGATTCTCGCTGACCAGATTATAGAAGGTGATCTGGTCCTGATCCGCTACGAAGGGCCCAAGGGTGGCCCCGGCATGCAGGAGATGCTCTATCCTACCAGTTACCTCAAGTCCAAAGGACTCGGCAAGGCCTGCGCCCTGGTGACCGACGGTCGTTTCTCGGGTGGAACCTCCGGACTGTCGATCGGCCATGTCTCGCCTGAAGCGGCCAGTGGCGGGGCTATCGCCCTGGTCGAAGAGGGGGATACCATTCTGATCGATATCCCGCAGCGGAGCATCCGCATCGACATCAGCGATGCCGAATTGGCCAAACGCCGTAAGGCGATGGAATCCAGAACTGATGGCGGCTGGCGACCTGTGGGGCGCCAGCGTGAGGTGAGTTCCGCGCTGCGAGTTTATGCGGCGATGGCGACCAGCGCCGACCGTGGCGCGGTGCGAGACCTGAATGTCCTCTCGATTTGTCGGGGAGAAAACTTATGAGCCGTGGCACCCTGTTTGATAAGGTCTGGCAGCTGCATGAGATTGGCCAACTGGAAGGCGGACAGCGGCAGCTGTTTATCGGACTGCACCTGATTCATGAAGTCACCAGTCCGCAGGCTTTCGCCATGTTGCGTGAGCGAAATCTCACGGTGGCCTTTCCCGAGCGGACTCTCGCGACCGTGGATCATATTGTTCCGACCGCTGATCAGACTCGTCCTTTTGTCGACACCCTGGCCGAAGAGATGATGCAGTCGCTGGAAGTAAACACCAGAGAAAGCGGAATCCGGCTTTATAACGTCGGCAGCGGCAAACAGGGGGTGGTGCATATCATCGCGCCGGAGCTGGGTCTGACGCAGCCGGGGATGACCGTGGCCTGCGGCGACAGTCACACCGCGACCCACGGCGCATTCGGCGCCATCGCGTTCGGTATCGGCACCAGCCAGGTGCGCGATGTGCTCGCCTCCCAGACCCTCTCGATGGAGCCGCTCAAGGTGCGGCGGGTTGAGGTCAACGGCAAACTGGCACCCGGGGTCTTTGCCAAGGATGTCATTCTGCACATCATCCGCCATCTCGGCGTCAAAGGCGGGGTTGGTTTCGCCTACGAATTCGCCGGCAGCTGTATTGAGGCGCTGGGGATGGAAGAGCGTATGACGATCTGCAATATGGCGATCGAAGGCGGCGCGCGCTGTGGCTATATCAATCCCGATCAGATCACCTTCGATTACCTTAAGGGTCGCGAGTTTGCGCCTAAGGGGGATGAATGGCAGCGGGCGGTCGCCTGGTGGCGGAGTATCGCCTCGGATGTCGATGCCGACTATGATGATCTGGTACGCTTCGATGCCAGTGACATTTCGCCGACCTTGACCTGGGGGATCACGCCGGGGCAGGCGCTGGGGCTGGATGAAGCGCTGCCGCAGGTCGCCAGCTTTGAAGAGGAGGAGCAGGATCTTATTCGGCAGGCCTATGAATATATGGATCTGAGACCTGGGGAGTCGATGCTCGGCCTGGCGATCGATGTCGCCTTTATCGGCAGCTGCACCAATGGCCGCATCAGTGATCTGCGCGAAGTGGCGCATATCTGTCAACTGCATGGTGGCAGGGTGCCCGCTTCGGTTAAAACCGTGGTCGTGCCGGGGAGCGAAGCGGTCAAGGCTGAGGCCGAAGCTGAAGGATTGGATAAAATCTTTGTCGCCCATGGCTTTGACTGGCGTAACGCCGGCTGCTCGATGTGTCTGGCGATGAACCCGGACAAGCTGATCGGTCGGCAGATCTGCGCCAGCACCAGTAACCGCAATTTCAAAGGGCGCCAGGGTTCACCCTCTGGTCGCACCTTGCTCATGTCGCCAGCGATGGTGGCACTCGCGGCCCTTGAAGGGAAGGTCAGCGATGTGCGGCCCTTATTAAAGCGGGAGGTGAAGTCATGAGTGCCATTACCACAATCAGCGGCCGCGCCATCCCTTTGCGCGGCAACGATATCGACACCGACCGCATTATCCCGGCGCGTTTTTTACGTTGTGTGACCTTTGACGGCCTCGGTGAGCACGTTTTTGCCGATGACCGGATTCAGTTAAAAACCGCAGGCAAAGTTCATCCATTTGATAACGCCGCTTACGCTGGCGCCAGTATCCTGATCGCCGGAAACAACTTTGGCTGCGGCTCTTCACGCGAGCACGCCCCGCAGTCGTTGCAGAAGTGGGGGATCAATGCTGTGGTCGGCTCCAGCTTCGCCGAAATCTTCTTCAATAATAATATTGCGCTCGGCCTGCCCTGTGTCTGCCTGTCAGCGTCCGAGATCGAGAAATTGCAATCGGTGATCGAAGCTGATCCGAAGCTGCGGGTTGAGGTTGACCTTGTCGCCGGGCAGGTGCGCGCAGGTGAATTGACGTTTGCCGCCAGCATCCCTGAAGGGGCGCGGCAGATGTTTTTGCGCGGCCTCTGGGATGCAACCGGACAATTGCTGGAAAATATGGGGAAGGTTCGTCAGCGCGTTACCGAAATTCCCTACCTCAACGGTTTTTGATCTCATCTAAAAACGGGCGCTAACAGAAATGGAATTGACATGAGCGATGCACGCATCACCCTGCAGGATTTGAAGGAGAAAATGGACGATTTTGTTCACGCGCGGGACTGGGAGCAATTTCACACGCCGAAGAATATCGCCATGTCGATAGCGATCGAAGCTGCCGAGTTGATGGAGCATTTTCAGTGGCTGACCGTCGAGCAGTCGAAACAGCTGGATGATAAAGCGCTGGCCGAGATGGGGGAGGAGTTGGCTGATATCATCATCTATTCGTTGTCCATGGCTAATTTTCTCAAGTTGGATCTGGCGGAAACCGTGCTGGCCAAGATGGAGAAGAATATCCGTAAATATCCGGTCGATCAGGTCCAGGGGAAATCACACAAATACACCTACTACTTGAAGAACGATGAAAAATAGACTTAGAAAACCTGGCAAACCGGCTAAGAAGTACAGCCAGGCGGCGCGTCTGCATGACGTTATCCGGATTCTTGAGCAGCGTTTCGGGGCGACGGTCGAGGAACTTGTCGAGGAGTGTCAGGTGACCAGGCGTACGGTCTACCGTGACCTGGTCGCGATAGAAGAGGCCGGATATCCGCTGATCAAGGAACGTCAGGATTCAGGCGAAGTGATTTATCGTTTTGTCGCCGGTTTCAAGAACCTGCCGCCGATCACCTTCTCCCTTGAAGAGCTGATGACCCTTTACCTGTGTCGCGGTCAGCTCGACTTCCTTCAGGGGACCCCCTTTCAAGAGGATCTCGATGCGGTCTTCAATCGCCTGCGTTCTGGCCTTCCAGCCCGTTCGGTTGCGCATCTCGAACGGATTGCCGAAGCGGGCAGTTCTAAAATTCAAGGCTTTCGTGACTATAGTGGCAAGCGTGAAATTCTGACCCTGTTGCGTCAGGCCCTGCTCAAACAGCAACGCTGCAAAATTCGTTACGCCCCGGCGCGGCGCGAAGCGGCCGACTATCTTTTCGATCCGTACACCCTGCTTTTTTATAACAGTTCGCTCTACCTGGGCGGCTATGCGCATAATCGCAAGGCGTTACGCCTGTTTCTGCTGGATCGGATCGAGGCGGTCAGTCCCGTCGACGACCGCTTCGAGGTCCCGGACGATTACCGCCCCGCTCAGCTTACGGGCAGCGCCTTCGGATTGATCGACGAGGGGCCGGAGCGTAGCCTTGATCTGCTATTTGCCGAACCGATCGCCCATCTGATCCGTGAACGAATCTGGCACCCGCAGCAACAACTGGAAGAGTGTCCAGACGGTGCAGTGCGCCTGCAATTCAGCGCCGCCGGTGATACTGAAATTCTCTCCTGGCTCTTCTCAATGCTCCCGCATGTGCAGATCCTCGGTCCCGAGACCCTGCGTGAGAAATTTTTACAGGCTCTACGCCAGACCCTTGAGAAGTCCACAGTCTGAGGCTGTGTGTAATATTCTGTCACTCTTGTGCGTAGACTGTACTGAAGCAGCAAACAGTCTTTAACGTCTAAAGGAGGACAGAATGATTTCTCACTTCAATCTCTCCGGGTATGAGAATTCCTTTTACTTTGCCATCTCTTCAATTCAACCATCTTCAGCCGGCCTCAAAATATCCGGGATCGTCGGAGACGGCAGCGCCGAAGACTGGTTCGAAGCCTGCGTAGGCGATCAACTGAAGGTTGTCCTCCTGCCGATATGGGAGAGTGAAGGAGATTCCCTCTCCGGCCGCTACGAGCAGGAGGTCCTTGAAGAGGGGCTCACCCGGTGTTTTAAAGAGCTCAGTTTTCGTAGTGAAAAATCATTCAATTCCGAGACAGGCCAATGGTTGCAGAAATTTGTGGCCGTCGCCGAACCTTCCTGCGCGCCATTCTGGCCTATGAGCCGCATAGAACGTCCTCATCAGTGGATCTGTGAACCGGGACCTGTCTGGCGTAAACATCAGCTGGGCTGACCCTTGTTGGAGTGGTGGGTTGACGTTGCTTTTTGTGAACTGCTGCGGTAAAGATTGGAATCTTTTGCCCAGCGGGGAACTCTATGCGCCAACTGATTCTGGCTTCGACCAGTCCTTACCGTCTGCAATTGCTGCGGCAGTTGCAACTGCCCTTCATTACCGCGGCTCCATCCTTCAAAGAAACGATTGATCCGGCGATCGCCCCCGAACTGCTGGTGCGACATCTCGCCCTGGGTAAGGCTCAGAGCCTTGCGGAGGGCTATCCCAATGCGTTGATCATCGGTTCCGATCAGGTTTTTGTTGATCAACGGGGGCGGGCCGTTGGGAAGCCGGGGAGCGAAGAGGCTGCAATCTCTCAGCTCAGGCAGATGGCCGGCCGCACGCACATATTTTTTACCGGAATTGCCATCTTTGACAGCGAGAACAGCGCATATCAAACTGACTTTTCCGCGTTTTCTGTCAGTTTACGCGCATTGAGCGATGCCCAGATCATTGATTATGTGCGGCGTGAAAAGCCCTACGAGTGTGCTGGTGCCTTTAAAATTGAGGGACTGGGGATCGCGCTGATGGAAAAAATGGCGGGGGATGATTACAACACCCTGATCGGGTTGCCGCTGATTAAACTTGTCAGCATGCTTAAAAAGTTTGGTGTTGAAGTCTTCGCTTCTAAAGCGACAGTTTAGATCCCACCCGAATCCCTGAGAGATATTTATGGGGTTTAGCCCTTTGACTAAACCCCTGTGATTGGGAAACGATAGCTGACAGTTCGTGAGGCGACATGCCAGAAGCATGGGTTGAATGAAGCTTTCTCAACAAAGAATCAGGAAAAGGTGCGGTTCTCCTGCTCCTGAACGCGAATAAAAGTCGTGCGCTTAGTCAGTTCACGCAGTTCTGCAGCGCCGACGTAGGTGCAGGTAGAGCGCACCCCGCCGAGAATGTCACGCAGGGTCTCTTCAACGACCCCGCGATAGGGGACTTCAACTGTTTTCCCTTCAGAAGAGCGGTATTCTGCTACACCGCCCACATGTTTACTCATGGCCGTTGATGAACTCATGCCGTAAAAGAGTTTGTATTGTAGCCCCTCACGCTCAACCAGTTGACCGCCGCTCTCATCATGGCCGGCGAGCATCCCGCCGAGCATGACAAAATCAGAACCGGCGCCGAACGCCTTTGAAACATCGCCAGGACAGATGCAGCCGCCATCTGAGATGATTCTGCCACCCAGACCGTGAGCAGCATCGGCACATTCAATCACCGCCGAAAGTTGCGGGTAACCGACTCCGGTTTTTACCCTTGTGGTGCAAACTGAGCCGGGGCCGATTCCGACTTTGACGACATCGGCCCCGGCGAGCAGCAGTTCTTCGACCATCTCTCCGGTGACGACATTCCCGGCAATGATCGTCATCTGCGGATAGGCTTCACGTACCCGCGAGACAAAGTCGACGAAGGATTCGGCGTAGCCATTGGCGACATCAATGCAGATAAACTGTAGCTGTGGTGCGATGCTTAAAACCGCCTTTAATTTCTCCATATCGTTGTCCGAGGTCCCGGTACTGACCATAATCCTTTGATAGATATTTTCACCTGCCTGCTTCAACCAGTCTTGCCATTCCTGCAAGCTGTAGTGTTTGTGCAGGGCGCAGAGCATATCGTGTTTGGCCAGGGCCTCGGCCATGGCGAAGGTGCCAACGGTATCCATGTTGGCTGCTATAATCGGCACCCCGCTCCATTGCAATTGGCTGTGCAGAAAGGTGTAGCTGCGCTCAAGCTTCACTTCGGCACGGCTTTTCAATGTGGAGCGCTTGGGCCGGATCAGGACATCCTTGAAGCCGAGCTTGAGATCATGTTCAATACGCATATGGGTTTGTCTCCTGTGTAATATTTTGTAGGTATATCGACCATTGTATCCGGCAGCCGCAGGTTTATAAAGGATTGATTTATTCAGCGGTGAGGAGGTCGTTTCGGTTGACCCTCGAGCTGCGGCGGTGCTAGAATTCGTCATCAAAATCAGCATGCTTTTCAGCGCTCTGCCTTATTTGAAAACCTCAATAAATCAGCTAGTTAAGTTTTAATTCTCGTTCCCTTGGGCCCTGTCTTTTATGCAATCATCCGCTTTCGTCCATCTTCATCTTCACAGCCAATACAGCCTGCTCGATGGTGCAATCAAACTTGATGAGCTGATCACGCGTGCCAAAGATTTTAATATGCCGGCGGTGGCTGTCACAGACCATGGCAACATGTTCGGCGCGGTCGAATTTTACAGCAAAGCACATGCTGCCGGAATCAAACCGATTGTCGGCTGTGAAGTCTATGTTGCGCCCGGATCCCGTTTTACCAAGGGGAACGCGCGGGGCTCATCAGAGGCTTCTTATCACCTGATTCTGCTCTGTCAAAACCTGGCCGGGTATCAAAATATCTGCCGTCTGATTTCTGCCGCCTATCGCGAGGGGTTTTACTACCGGCCGCGGATCGACTGGGACCTGCTTGCTCAACACAATGAGGGACTGATTGCCCTGTCAGCCTGCCTCGGTGGCGAGTTGCCGACCCTGTTTAATCTCGGTCAACCGGAGGAGGCATTACGCCGCGCGACTGAAATGTCGCAGATCTTTGATAACGGACGATTTTATCTGGAACTGCAGGAGAATTACATCCCTGAGCAGAGAAGGGCCAATGACGGGTTGATTCAGCTCTCGCGTGAGCTCTCTCTGCCACTGGTTGCGACAAACGATTGTCATTATCTGCGGCGCGAAGATGCCTTCGCCCACGAGGTTTTACTCTGTATCCAGACCGGTAAGACGATGGATGACCCGAAGCGGATGCGCTTCGCCAACGATGAATTTTACGTCAAAAGTCCGCAGGAGATGGCGGATCTTTTCCCCGAGCATCCTGAAGCATTAGCCAACACGTTGAAGATCGCCGCTCAGTGCAACCTTGAGCTCGATTTCAATACTTATCATTTTCCGCAGTATGAAAAACCGGCCGACAAGTCGCTGGATGAGGTTCTGGCCGAAATGAGTTGGCAGGGGCTCGAAGAACGCCTGGGCGAGGTGCGCAAGGTGCGCGAAATTAGCGATGAGAAACTTAAGGAGTATCATGCTCGGTTGCAGACAGAGCTCGATTGTATCGCTCAGATGGGCTTCCCTGGATATTTTCTGATCGTCGCCGATTTTATCAACTGGGGGAAAAACAACGGAGTCCCGGTCGGACCTGGCCGCGGGAGTGCCGCCGGGAGTCTGGTGGCATGGTCGGTCCGTATCACTGATATCGATCCGCTCCCGTATAATCTGCTGTTTGAACGTTTCCTGAATCCTGAGCGGGTTTCAATGCCGGATATCGACGTCGATTTTTGCATTTATGGTCGTGAACGGGTGATTGACTATGTTCGTGAAAAGTACGGTCACGAAAATGTCGCCCAGATCATCACCTTCGGTACCATGCTTGCCAAAGGGGTACTGCGGGATGTCGGGCGGGCGCTGAATATCCCTTACGGAGAGGTCGATAAAATTGCCAAGATGGTACCGAACGTCCTTGGTATCACATTAAAAGATGCGCTGGTGCAAGAGCCGAAACTTAAAACTCTGGTCGAGAAGGATTCCAGAATTAAGGAGTTGGTCCGTATTTCCCTGGCTCTTGAAGGGCTAACTCGTCATGCTTCGACCCATGCGGCCGGAGTGGTGGTGACCCCGAAGCCGCTGTCGGAGTATCTACCGCTGTATACTGACCCGAAATCGGGCGGGCAGGTCACCCAGTTTCCGATGAAATATGTCGAGAAAATCGGTCTGGTCAAGTTTGACTTTCTGGGCCTGAAAACCCTGACGGTTATCGAGAACGCCGTGCGGCTGGTGCGTGAGGGGGGCGTTGCCGATTTCGATCTGAAGCTGATCGGGGATGATGACAAGAAAACCTACGAACTGCTGTCGCGCGGCGAGACGACTGGCGTTTTTCAGCTTGAATCCTCGGGAATGAAAGAATATCTGGTCAAGCTCAAACCGAGCTGTTTTGAAGATCTGATTGCCATGGTGGCGCTTTATCGTCCAGGCCCACTGGGGTCAGGGATGGTTGACTCATTCATCAAACGCAAGAACGGGGTTGAAAGTTTCGTCCAAACGCTGTCGCAGCTTGAACCGATACTGAAGGATACTTATGGGGTTATTGTCTATCAGGAACAGGTCATGCAGATTGCGCGCACGCTGGCCGGATATTCCCTCGGTCGTGCCGACTTGTTGCGGCGGGCGATGGGGAAAAAGGACCCGGTGGTCATGGCTAAGGAGAAGGAGCCTTTCCTCACCGGGGCCAGGGAGCAGAGACTTGATGTTAAGAAAGCCGAGGCGATCTTCGATTTGATGGCCAAGTTCGCCGAGTATGGTTTCAATAAATCCCATTCCGCGGCCTATGCCCTGGTCGCTTATCACACCGCTTATCTGAAGGCTCATTATCCTGTTGAGTTTATGGCCGCCCTGCTGACCGAGGATATGGAGAATACCGACAAGGTGATCAAAAATATCAGCGAAGTGCGGTCCATGGGGATCGAAGTTTTTCCGCCTGATATTAACGCCTCGGATCGCTCTTTTACGGTTAGCGCGACAGCGATTCGGTTTGGACTTGGTGCCGTCAAGGGGGTTGGGGCGGCGGCTCTCGAATCGATTATAGAGGTACGAAAAGGGAAGCCCTTTAATTCGCTGCAGGATTTTTGTGAGCGGGTCGATTTGCGTAAGGTCAATAAGAAAGTGGTCGAAGCCCTGATCAAGTGTGGAGCATTCGATACTCTCGGTGGGAAGCGCGCTCAGTTTATGGCTGCGTTTGAGGAGGCGATGGAGATCGGTCAGCGTTTGCAGCGCGAGAGAGAATCTGGCCAGGAGTCGTTGTTCGGAAGCCATGAGGTCGTTTCGGTTGCGGGGAATGGGTATGGAGTTCTCCCCGAAATTGAGGAATGGGATGAGAAAGATCTGCTGGCGTATGAGAAGGAATCCCTTGGTTTTTATGTCTCGGGACACCCTTTAGATCGCTTTTCCGACCAGATCAAGCGTTTCACCACATGTGACAGCTCAGGGCTGACAGAACGGACAGACAAGGAGAAGGTTCGTTTGTGCGGAATTGTTTCCGGCATTAAGGAGTTGATGACCAAAAAAGGGGATCGGATGGCCTTTATCAGCCTTGAAGATCTGTGCGGGTCGGTTGAATGCGTGGTTTTTCCTGAGGTTTACGCTAGCTCAATGGAACTGTTGAAAGGGGAGGAACCTCTTTTGCTGACCGGCGAACTCGATGTCGGTGAGGAGGCCTGCAAGCTGCTGGTTAATGAGGTCGAATTGCTGCGTGACGCTGCGCAGAAGCAGACCAGACGGGTTAATATCCGGCTGACCACACCAGGGCTTGATGAGATGCAATTGCGCGAGCTCAAGTCAATTGTACAGCGTTATCGTGGCAACTGTGATGTTGCTCTGCATATGGTCATCCCCAACCGGAGCGAAACCATTATCCGGCTCCCTGAACAGCTGAGGATGGCGGCGTCAGACGAGGCCATGGCCGAAGCGGCAAAACTGTTCGGTTATAATATAATGACCTTTGAGTGACCCGGCCATCATGACCTTGTTGCTTGAACCCTGGGACAAACTCCTATATGCTGTGCCCTTCGTTTTGCAAAGGAGCGATCGATGAGCAACTACCTTGAATTTGAAAAGCCTCTGGCCGAGCTTGAGGCAAAAATAGGCGAACTCCGTGATTTCTCAACGGATAATGTTGATTTTGGCAGTGATATCAAGAAGCTTGAAAAAAAATCTGAAAAATTAAAAAAGGAAATTTTCTCAAATCTCAGCCGCTGGCAGCGTACTCAACTGGCGCGGCATGCTGACCGTCCCTACGTGCTTGATTATATCAACCTGATCTTTACTGACTGGTTTGAGGTCCATGGAGACCGCAATTTTCGGGATGACCCGGCCCTTGTTTGCGGCTTCGCCCGCTTTGAAGGTCGCCCCTGTTGCGTGATCGGGCATCAGAAAGGGCGGAACACCAAAGAGAAAGTCTACCGCAACTTTGGCATGCCAAATCCTGAAGGCTACCGCAAGGCGCTGCGTGTCATGCAGATGGCCGAGCAGTTCGGCTTGCCGATCTTCACTTTTGTTGACACTCCTGGTGCTTTTCCTGGTATCGGTGCCGAAGAACGCGGCCAGGCCGAGGCGATTGCGCGTAATTTGCGCGAGATGTCTTTGCTTAAAGTCCCTGTTATTGTCACGATCGCCGGGGAGGGTGGTTCGGGCGGCGCATTGGCGATTGCGGTCGGCAACCGGGTATTGATGATGGAATACTCGGTTTATGCCGTTATTTCACCAGAAGGCTGCGCCGCTATTTTATGGAGCGACGGCACCAAGGGGCCGCAGGCGGCCGAAGCACTGAAGCTGACTTCGCGAGATGTTGAAGAGTTGGGCTGCGTGATTGATGATGTGGTCCCCGAACCACTTGGTGGTGCGCACAGTGACCATAAAACAGCGGCCAATACCCTTAAAGATTATCTGAAACGTCATTTGGAAGAGCTGTCGAAACTCTCTCCCGATGAACTGATCGAACAACGTTATCAGCGTTTTCGGGGTATGACCCAGATCGAAGAGTAGTCAGATGCGTCTTTTTGGATGGGTTCTTTTGACCTTGGTCCTGGCCGCTTGTAGTGCACATACGACAAGAGTCATTGAAACTCCAGAGACTCGCCAACTGAAAGGCTGGCAAAAACCATATGAAGTTGACGGCCAGAGATATCAACCTCTGCGTGACCATCAGGGTTTTACTCAGCGTGGGATAGCCAGTTGGTACGGTAAGAAGTTTAACGGTCACTTGACCAGTAACGGCGAAATTTACGATATGTATGCGATGACGGCCGCACACAAGACTTTGCCTCTCGGGGTTGAGGTGCGGGTGACGAATCGTCGCAACGGCAAATCGGCCGTGGTGCGCATCAACGACAGGGGTCCTTTTGTTGCCGGGCGGGTTATCGACCTCTCTTTTTCAGCGGCGAAAGAGCTGGATGTTGTTGAGCAGGGGACGGCCCCTGTCGACATTGTTGCTCTCGGTTATCCTCATCAGCAGGGGGCAAAAAAAATCTACTCAGCGCCGGTCGATTATGATACCGGCAGCTTTGCCGTTCAGGTTGGAGCTTTCGCTCAGGAAGGCAACGCCAAACGACTTGCCCAAAAATTAAAGCCAAGTTTTACGCGGACTGATGTTAATTTTAGCGACACCGATGGGCGAGCCCTTTATCGTGTCCGTGTTGGTGATTTCCATTCACTCCAGATGGCTGAGTCTGTAAAAGAAAAGTTAGCGCACAGTGGTTTCCCCGGTGTATTTGTCGTTGCATTTGACTGACGGCCGCAACTGCCCAATCCATATGTACTCATTATTTCGTAAAAAAAAATGAGTATGTCTCTTGACATCGAGGCCTTCTCCACGTTTAATTACTTGAGTTTATTGAGAGTAGGACGTGGGTCGGCCCATCAGGGGGGATGACCTGCTTGTCTGTCTTAACTTTGAGGCAGTTTATTTCACAAAGAACAATGAGGAGTAGAAAAGATGGCTGAAGGTACTGTTAAGTGGTTCAATGATGCTAAAGGGTTTGGTTTTATCGAGCAAGACAATGGGCCTGATGTGTTCGCACACTTCTCGGCTATTTCTGGTGAGGGCTTCAAATCCCTCAACGAAGGTGAGCGCGTACGTTTTGACGTGTCTGAAGGCCAAAAAGGTCCTCAAGCAAGCAATATCACCAAAATCTGAGGCTAAAACTCAGTTGTAATATCTTGAAGGGTCGACTCGCGTCGACCCTTTTTTTATTTATGCACATTGCCGATCTCTTCAAGTTTCATTAAAATGTCACTGATGAGGTTGCTTTTGAAAGGGAAGCTATGTCTAATCCAGGTGAATTTTTACAGGCCTGTGTTGAGGGGAGGGTCTGGCTATATTGCAGGAGATGTGATGAGCCCAAGAATTTTAATCGGGTGTGTCGGCATATTGATTCAATTGGCAATCCTGCCTATTGGGGGCAAGAACCCTGGTGGCATGACACACGGATTTTTGAATGCCCGGATTGTATGACCGAGCAAAGTTCTCTGCTTGAATTGCGCGTCGGAGACCAGGGCTAACAGGCGGACGGGCTGGCGAGGGTCTAAATCGACCAGGCGATTGTTTTTATTTCTTTTTTTTCTTTATCTCGGCTGTCGAGCCGTAGTCCCCAAGGAAGTCATCTTTAAATCCTGTAAAGTCTCCGGCTTCGATCGCCTTGCGTGCGCTGGCGACCATGTTGAGATAGAAACGGACATTGTGTATCGCCGATAGCGTTGCCGACAGGATTTCGTTAGCATTAAAGAGGTGGTGCAGGTAGGCGCGGGTGAAATTTTGACAACAATAGCAGTCGCAGGCCGGGTCAACCGGGTAGAAATCACGTCGATACTGGCGATTGGTCAAGCGCAATTTTCCCCGACTGGTAAATACCGTGGCACTGCGGGCATATCGGGTCGGGATGACGCAATCGAACATATCCATCCCGCGCTCGATGCTTTCGAGAATATCTTCCGGTAGCCCAACTCCCATCAGGTAGCGCGGTTTATTTTCGGGAAGGAATGGAGCGGTGTATTCGACCACCTTTTTCAGCAGGTCCAACCCTTCTCCAACACTGACGCCACCAACGGCATAACCGGGGAAATCCATAAGGGTCAACTGCTCAGCGCATTCTTTGCGCAGATCGGGATAGATCGATCCCTGCACAATACCGAACAGGGCCTGATCATTCCGCCCGTGATGTTTTAAACAGTTTTCGGCCCAGCGCAAGGTTTTTTTGATAGATTTGGCAGAATAATCATGGGTCGCCGGGTAGGGGATACATTCGTCGAAGGCCATGATAATATCGGCGCCCAGATCGTTCTCGATCTGCATCGCTTCTTTGGGCCCAAGAAAGATTTCTTCGCCAGTCAGTTCATGACGAAAATGAACACCTTCCTCACCGATACGTTTATTCGGCAGGGAGAAGACCTGAAACCCGCCACTGTCGGTCAGGATAGGGCGTTTCCAGTTCATAAAAGTATGTAGCCCGCCTGCTTTCTTAACCAGAGATTCCCCTGGCTTAAGGTGCAGGTGATAGGTGTTTGACAGAATGATCTGAGCTTCAGTTTCCTCGACCTGCGCTGGGGTCAGCGCCTTCAACGCTCCGTGGGTCCCTACAGGCATGAAAATTGGGGTTTCTATGGTGCCATGCGGTGTCTTTAAGCGTCCGCGACGGGCAGAGGTTTTTGGATCTTTGTTTAGAAGCTCAAAACTGAACATCGATATCTCCGTTTCATCAGCCTTGTCTGGCGAATTTGTCTGGCGGCAGGGCGATAGACGTATAGCAGAATCGCCGTGCGCACGCAAGGAAGAGTCTGGACTCTTGAATCACGCTTCGCTGGAAAATATACTTCATCGTGCTGAGTACACCCTGTTGGGCTATAAGTTACGGTTGCTGGAGGATTTTGAGCTTCCCGCATATGGATTGTTACGTCTGCGGCGAGAATTGAACCGGCTGTTAAATACAGGGCTAATTGTAGATGCAGAGCGGGAGGAACTTCGCCAACTCTTGCACCCCCCGCGAGCGCTCGATTCAGAAATCCTGCGGCGTACTCAACAGCCAGCGCCTGGGTTTGTGTTGCAGATTGATCAATTGAAGGCTGTTTCTTATGAACCTGGCGATATGCTTTCGCTCAATGTCTGTTTTTTTGGCCGAGGCATAGGACAAATCAAGGTTTTTTCTGGTTTGCTTGAAATTCTTGGAGAAATCGGTCTTACCCTGAACAGGGGTCGCTTTTATCTCGACAGCATAGAGAATAACTGTAATCTCCAGTCTCTGCCGCTGTGGCGGTCTGGCCCTTATCTCCTGACCCCACAACTCCTTGACCTGGCAGAACTTTTTGTGACCCATATTCCGCAAAAAATTACTCTCGAATTTCTGACCCCCGCACGTCTTTTAAAAAATGGTCGACCCCTGTTTAAACCTGACTTTACAGAGGTATTCCCTTTTTTGCTGCGCCGGGTAACCGGAATGTGTGCTATCTGGGCCGAGGTGGAGGATGTCTTTGATGTTGAGTTGCTGATACAGCAGGCTGCACGCGTAAGGACTTTGGCCAACAGATTCTTTTGGCAGGATTGGCGTTCTCTTGATCGTAAAGAAGAGGTCGGAGGCCTGATGGGGAAATTGACCCTAGAAGGAGATGAACTCTTGGACCTCTGGCCAGTACTTAAGATCGGTGAACTTTTAGGGCTCGGGAAAGGTGCAGCTTTCGGTGCCGGGCGGTATCGCCTTTCGTGACCGGATCAGTTGTTCTTACCTCCCCTTCGGGTATAATGGTATCGATCCTATTTACTTTTAAGCCACGGAGGTGCCTATGAAAGACGCTTGGGAAGATCGGGAAAAAGCCCTCGAAAATGGATATTTTCATCGCCAGGAACAGCAACTGATTGAGCAGATGAAAAAGGAAGCAGAATCGACCCTTATCAAGTCACACTGTCACAATTGTTGTCCAAAGTGTGGTGAGCAACTGAAACCCGTAAGTTTTAGAGGCGTGCCGCTCGATCGTTGTGTCAATTGTGGGGGCGTTTGGCTCGGTCCGAATGATTTGAAGATTCTCGCACAAAAAGATCACCGGACCTGGTTTGATCATTGGTTTGGTCAGGAAGAGAATCATTTTTCGGAGGAGGATAGCTGAATTATGCACTGGTTTATGCTGCTGCTTCTGGCTACCCTGATAGCCGGTGGATATTACGTTTACCAGCGTCTTCTTACCATTGAGCGTGAAATTCGCGAGGAACAGAACCTAGTGTCGGATCAACATGAGGAGCATTCATTTGTTGAAACGCCGCCTTTTGATGCCTCAACACCTGAAAAAGCCCCTATTGTAACTACAACTGAAGAAGATCTGGGCGTTGAGATTCTGGCGTTTGTCGCACTGAACCCAGGACTGTCTCAAGCCGAAGTGTATGCGCGCTTTCCTGATAGTGATCGACGTGAACTGCAGAAGAGGTTGCGTAAGTTTGACCAAGCAGGGAGCGTGCGGCGGGAAAAAGAGGGGAGCAGTTACCGCCTTTATCCAGTCTGAAAGGCAATCCTATTATCAAAAAAAGGCCCGTGAGTCTCATACTCACGGGCCTTTTTTTATTCAAGCTGATGTTAGCGCAGGTTGTAGAAAACCTCTTTCCCTGCGAAAACGGCAACATTGTCCAGTTCATCTTCGATACGCAGCAACTGGTTGTATTTGCATACACGGTCGGTCCGACAGAGAGACCCGGTCTTGATCTGGCCAGCATTAGTCGCTACGGCTAGGTCTGCGATAAAGGTATCTTCAGTTTCGCCGCTACGATGAGAAATAACCGCAGTGTAGCCGGCACGTTTGGCCATTTCGATCGCTTCGAGGGTCTCGGTTAGTGTGCCAATCTGGTTGAGTTTGATCAGGATCGAGTTGGCAATGCCCTTCTGAATGCCTTCTTTCAAAATTTTGGTATTCGTCACAAATAGGTCGTCACCGACGATCTGAATCTTGCCTCCCAGCTTTTCGGTCAAAAGTTTCCAGCCGTCCCAGTCATTTTCGGCGAGGCCATCCTCAATCGAGATGATCGGGTAGCGAGCGACCAGATCTTCATAGAAGGCGACAACTTCAGCTGAGGTCTTGATGGCTTGTTTTTCGTTGGCAAAGTTGTACTTGCCGTTTTTGTAAAGCTCTGATGCTGCCACGTCGAGGGCCAGCAGGACGTCTTCGCCCGCTTTGTAGCCCGCAGCCTTGATCGCTTCCATGATGACCTGTAATGCTTCTTCATTGCTGCCAAGGTTTGGTGCAAAGCCGCCTTCGTCGCCAACCGAAGTGTTGTAGCCTTTGTTTTTAAGTACCTTCTTAAGCGCATGAAAAACTTCAGCGCCCATGCGTAGGGCTTCTTTGAAGGTTTCAGCGCCGACCGGCATGATCATGAATTCCTGAATGTCGACATTATTATCGGCATGTTCGCCACCGTTTAAAATATTCATCATCGGCACCGGTAACTCTTTAGCATTAGCTCCGCCGATATATTGATACAACGGCAGGCCTGCCTCTTCGGCCGCAGCGCGTGCACAAGCCATTGAAACACCCAGGAGTGCATTGGCGCCGAGATTGCTTTTGAAATCGGTGCCGTCAAGATCAAGCAACTTGCGGTCAACTCCCACCTGGTCATTGGCTTCGAAGCCGACCAGTTCAGCTGCAATGATGTTATTAACATGCTCAACGGCCTTGAGAACGCCTTTGCCGAGGTAGCGTGTCATGTCGCCATCACGAAGTTCGAGCGCCTCGCGCTCTCCTGTTGAAGCGCCGCTCGGGACTGCGGCGCGCCCCATGACGCCGCTTTCGAGGGCAATTTCGACTTCTACAGTCGGGTTGCCGCGTGAATCAAGAATTTCGCGGGCATATACATCAATAATTTCGCTCATGGCATTCCCCTTGATACGATATGGTGAAAAAGGTATCGTCCTGACTGCCGAGTGCGGTCGGGCCGGATTGGAAAAAGACTCATCTTATAGCAGTGTATTTGCCTATGTGAAGCGCTTTTTATCTGACCTGCCGTTTTTTACCCGAGATCATTCCTGACAAAGTGATACTGATGACCCCCGAACTTTCTATTATCGTCCCCATCTTAAATGAAAATGAACAGTTGCGCTGCCTGCTTACAGATCTTGTGCGCCAGCGAGATGTCGATTTTGAAGTCATCCTGAGTGATGGCGGATCGTCTGATGATCCTGCGGCGGTGGTTTCTGAATATGCGCGATTTTGTGGATTTCGCGTCTCCTTGCTGGTTGGTGCCAAGGGGAGAGGGCGGCAGTTGAACGCAGGGATTTTAAAGGCTAACGCCGGTTGGCTTCTCTTGCTGCATGTTGACAGCCGTTTTTATGACGATCGTGCGCTGCGGAATGCGCTCGATCAAATGAAAGATCATAAGCGTAATCTTGTTGCGGGACGGTTTCCATTGCGTTTTCGTTACCGTTCGCATCATGCGGCAACTCCTGGTTTCTACTATTATGAATGGAAGGCGCGTTTACCCCGTCGGGAATGCATCCACGGTGATCAGGGTTTTATGCTGTCTCGCGAAACCTTTCAGCGCGTTGGTCATTTTCGTGAGAATCTGCCAGTCATGGAAGATACGGATTTTGCCGAGCGCTTACGCCGGATCGGACGCTGGGAGCTCCTGACATCCGAGATTTCAACCTCTGCCCGGCGGTTTGAAACCGAAGGACTCTGGCAACGCCAACTCCTTAACGCTTTGATCATGTGCTTTCGCAGTATCGGTTGGGAAGAATTCTTTGCCCAAGCAATTTCGGTTTATCGTCAGCAGGGGGTGAGTGGTACTTTACGCATGCGTCCCTTTTTTCGTCAGGTGAGGCGTAGTATGCTCGGGCTTCCCTTCGGTCAACGAATGAAAGTCTGGTATCGGAGTGGCAGTTATGTCCAGGGGCACGCATGGCAATTGGCCTTTGCTCTGGATGCGAAGCGAGAATTCAAAAAAGGCGTTCCACCCGGACAGGGGAAGATGACCTGGGTCAAAATTTTCGAACCGATTTACAACCTGTTGACCAACCACCCACCAGGACGTTTGGCTGCAACTGTTCTGCTCTGGATCTGGTTTTATTCAACCTGGTTCTGGTTGCTTTTTGTCGAACGGAGGATTCGGATAAACAAAATAACTTCAGTCTGACAGGTTAGATCCGCCGGGTTTTGTTTGGGAAAAGACTTGACCCGGTTTTCTGGTTTTTGATATATCAAGAAAACTCGATATTATTAATTAAACAAATTTGGATATAGGAATGCTCGAACTTTTTAAAGCGTTGGCTGACCCGACCCGTTTGCGCCTGTTGAACATTTTGCAGCAGGGTGAATTTACGGTGCAGGAGCTGTTAAAGATCCTGAAGATGGGGCAGTCGCGCATTTCGCGGCATTTGAAGATTCTGCTTGAGGCTGGGGTGTTGTCGGTGAAGCGCGAGGGGACTTGGGCCTATTATCGGCTGCAGCCGACCGATTCTCTTTGCGGGCTCCTGCTCCCTTTTCTTAAACCTGAGTTCGAACAACTGGCTGAGGCGGTGACAGATCGAGCAGCGGTCCTTTCGGTACTCGCGGCACGTCGAGAACGCAGCCAACTCTTCTTTGATCGTCATGCCCGCGATTGGGATCATCTGGCGCGGCGGCTGTTGCCGACTCCGCATTATGTTGATCGGTTGCTGACGAGCTTGCCGCTTTCCAGCTGTTTGCTTGAGGTCGGCGTCGGTACAGGTGGATTGCTGGAGGCGTTGCGTCGCAAGAGTGACCGGGTCATCGGGGTTGATCATGCTCCAGCAATGCTGGCAGCTGCTCGACAGCGGCTTAAGGGGTTTGATCCCGACGGTATTGATTTGCGCCTCGGGGAGATGGAACATTTGCCCCTTGAATCATCGTCTGTCGATACCGCTGTTCTCAATATGGTCCTGCATCATGCCTCCGACCCATCGACGGTGTTACGCGAAATCTTCCGCGTACTGCGACCCGGGGGGGTATTGTTCATTGCTGATTTACTACGGCATCAGGAGGAGTGGATGCGTGAAAAGTTGGCAGATCAGTGGCTTGGATTTACCCCTGAAGAATTGTTTGGCTGGGGGAGGAAGGCTGGTTTTAACTCTGTGATGAGTGAGCCTCTGGTTGGTGCAAAATTGGATTACACTGTCATATTGACAGAACTGAAAAAACCATAATCTTCCCGCCTGTGGTTGGCGGAACAAACGATGACAGGAGTTTTTTGAAAATGAGTGTATTTACCGACTACAAGGTTAAGGATTTGAAACTGGCTGCTTTCGGGCGGCGTGAGATAGGCATGGCTGAGGTCGAAATGCCGGGTTTGATGGCGCTGCGTGAGGAGTTTGGTGCTGCCCGGCCGCTTGCAGGCGCGCGGATCACCGGCTCGTTGCATATGACCATTCAAACGGCGGTCCTGATTGAAACCTTGATTGTGCTGGGAGCCGAAGTTCGTTGGGCCTCATGTAATATTTTTTCAACTCAGGATCACGCCGCCGCCGCCATTGCGGCGACGGGGATTCCAGTTTACGCATGGAAAGGGGAGACCCTCGCAGAATACTGGTGGTGCACCGAGCAGGCTCTCTCCTGGCCTGGTGGTCAACTCCCCAACATGATTCTGGATGATGGCGGTGACGCAACCATGATGGTTTTAAATGGTGCTAAATGGGAGCTTGACGGGGTGCCACAATTAAAAGCCGATGACCCTGAAGACTGGGTTGAACTGGTGACCGGCATGAAGGCTTCGATCGCCGAAAAGCGCAACAACTGGACGGCTATCCAGGCGTCAATCAAGGGGGTGACCGAAGAGACCACGACCGGCGTCCACCGCCTGTACCAGCTTCAACGCGATGGCCTTCTGCCCTTCCCGGCGATGAACGTCAACGACGCGGTAACCAAGAGCAAGTTCGACAACGTCTACGGCTGTCGCCACTCGCTGGTTGACGGTATCATGCGTGCGACCGATGTAATGATCTCGGGTAAGGTCGCAGTGGTTTGCGGTTATGGGGACGTCGGTAAGGGCTGTTGCCAGTCGTTGCGTGGCCAGGGTGCACGAGTGATTGTTACCGAAATCGATCCGATCTGCGCCCTGCAGGCACTGATGGAAGGCTACGAGGTCAAGACTCTTGAGGACGTTGTTGCCAGCGCCGATATCTTTGTCACCACCACCGGTAACTTCCATATTATCACTGCGAGTCACATGGCGCAGATGAAACATAACGCTATTGTTGGGAATATCGGTCACTTTGACAACGAGATTGACATGGCAGGTTTGGCGAAAACGCCGGGAATCAAGAAGATCAATATCAAGAATCCCGTTGAACACGGCAATCAGGTCGATCAGTGGGTCTTTGCGGATGGGCACGCGGTGATCGTGTTGGCTGAAGGTCGTTTACTCAATCTGGGGTGCGCTACGGGGCATCCCAGTTTTGTCATGTCAAACTCTTTCACTAATCAGGTCATGGCGCAGATCGAGCTTTACTGCAATAACGAAAACTATGCAAAAGGTGTCTTCGTCTTGCCGAAGACACTCGATGAGAAGGTTGCGCGCCTGCATCTGGATAAATTGGGTGCAAAACTCACAACATTGACCCCCGAACAGTCGGCGTATATTGATATCCCGATTGAGGGACCTTATAAGCCGGATCACTATCGGTACTGAAAAATAAACAGCCCCGACCCATAGGTCGGGGCTGTTTCAAAAAAATCTTGGACACAAAAAGAGTTTAATACCAGGAATCCCGCCAGTTCTTCTCTGCAGAATAGACTTTTTCTCGATTTGTTCACAAATTCGGTTTAATCCTGAGTCCTCAGAATGAGATAAGTCCCCAGTAACAGGAATATCAAATTTGCCGCCCAACCTGCCGCAACCGGCGGGAGGGCACCCGAATAGCCGAAAGCGAGTGCGAGAGACTGCAGGAGGAAGTATCCGACGCCGACCGCCAGGCTTAAACCGACACCTAAGGCGATGCTGCTGCCACGACCACGGCCCAAAGAGAAAGGGACTCCGAGAAAGGCCATGATCAAGCAGGCAAAGGGCGCGGCCAGGCGGGTATGCAGGTCAACCGATAATCGCGTAACATCAAAACCTTCCGCAGAAAGTTTGCGGCGACTCTGCCAGAGATCCAGAGCGCTTTTAAATCGGCTCTGCTCGGCTGCACGGACGAAGTCAGCGGGTTTTCGATCAAAATCGATAACTTTTTTTGTTAATGCCGTTGAACTTACCAGGTCTCCGGAATTGAGATCAAAGGTGCGTTTTTGAGCTTTTGGTGCCCACCAATGACCTTCGCGAAAATAAACCTCCGGGATCTGGGTACGGGATTGAAGGCGGAAATCATTACTCATTTCGAAGATTGAAATTCCCTGTAGACGTTTTTTTTCCGGAAGAGCCAAGGCAACCTTGATGATGCGGTTGCCATCGCGGTACCAGATATGATCACTGTTGAGAGAGGGTTCGGGTTTTCCCTGTAATTGATAGTCGAGCAGGCGGGTGAGTTGACGGGTACTGATTGGCGCCAGAACCTCATTGATCAGGAGATAGCCGATTGATATCAGGCCCACTGTCAACATTAAAGGGCGTACGATTCTCCAGAGACTGATACCGCAAGAGCGGAGGGCCGTAATTTCATTGGTGCGGCCAAGGCTTCCCAGAGTGAGCACTGTTCCCATCAGGATGACCAGCGGGGTGACCTGAACGATGATCAGGGGAAGGCTGTTGATCAGGTAAATAAGGTATTGAGACATGCTGGCTTTATGTTCGATAAAACGGCTGGCCTTTTCGAAAAAATCGACGAGCAAATAGATCCCTACACACGCCATCAAGGTCAGAGTAAAGATTCGCAGAAAATGTTGCAGCAGATAGCGGTCAATCTGTTTCACTTTTTAGCCCTCCCACGCCTGGAAAAAAAACTTGTTCCCCATAGCGAAGGCCAGCTGAATTGTTTTTCGCGAGCAGTCCGGTTAATGAGAAGGATCCCGGCGCTGATGAAAAGCAGGTTGGGCAAGTAGAGTGCGAATGCGGGAGGGACACCCCCCTTGCTGGCGAGGGTAGCGGAGATGTTAAGCAGGACGTAATAGCTTAGTGCTATGCCCAGGGCGAGAGAAAACCCGGCCCCCTTTCCCGAGCGATTCGATTGCAGGCCAAGAGGAATCCCGATAAGGGCGAAAACCAGAGGTGCGACAGAAGTGCTGATCCGCTTGTGCAACTCTACTGCTAGGCGGGTCGCCATGCGCTTATCGGTTGTCTGTCTTTTCGCCGAAATCAGTTGTGATGGACTGTATTCGCCGAGGGACTTCGAGCGCTCCGCATTGACCGCCAACCCTTTGGAAAGATCAAGACTAATATCGTAGGTGCTGAAACCGACCGTCTGGTAGCTGTCAGTTTTTCCACTTTCCAGGTGGTGTATTGTCCCGTCTTTTAACCTGAGGGTCAGGGTTTTGTTTTGCGCATCATGAATAAACTGGCCCTGACGGGCGATAATGTTGGCCGGATTCCCCGCGGCTCTCTCATCTGAAATGAAGACATGCGTCATCTGTTCCTGTTTGTCTTCCGTCGATTCCGCATAGATGATCAGCCCTTCAAAACTATCGTTAAAGACCCCAGCCTGGATGCCGATGCCGGCACGATCGGAGGCTATGGTGAAGAGTTGATCGCGGAACGCTGATTTGCCGAGGGGTTCACCGTACAGAGTTAGATATCCGGTGATTAAGACACACACAATCGAAAAATATAAAATTGGCTTCAAGAGTGTATAGAGACTGACCCCGGTTGATTTCAGGGCAATAAATTCACTGTCTGCTGATAATCTGCCGAAAGCGAGCAAGACACCGAGCAGGAACGATAACGGAATCGTGATACTGAGAAAGGTCGGCAACAGGTAGCTGAAAAGTTTTAGGATACTTATCAGCGGGACACCCTTGTTCAGAACAAGTTCAGTCAGTCCGGGGAGTTTTCCCATGACCAGAATGAAGGTAAATACCACCAACCCAAGAAGGGTCGGGATAAGGGTCTCGTTGAAAATGTAGCGGTTGATGCGGCGTGTGTTCATGGGCGGCATCTTATTACAGCCGGGATAAATCTGTAAATTAATTCGTCTGAAGAATACCCATCAGATAGCGACGAATT
Organism: Geopsychrobacter electrodiphilus DSM 16401; assembly: GCF_000384395.1. Lineage (NCBI taxonomy): Bacteria > Pseudomonadati > Thermodesulfobacteriota > Desulfuromonadia > Desulfuromonadales > Geopsychrobacteraceae > Geopsychrobacter > Geopsychrobacter electrodiphilus. The sequence goes on along the minus strand of NZ_ARWE01000001.1, from coordinate 2,257,304 downwards.
TTCTCTTGATTGCAATAGCGGCGCATGGTATAGACCTCGGGTTAATCATTACGCACGCTTTCTGACTGCAACCGGGGTCTCAGCGATACCTGAGCCGGTGGTGGAGAGACGAAAGCGGAGGACTCAAACCGAACTGTAACAAGGAGCAGTAAAATGGCACAAGTAGGGATGAAGCAACTGTTGGAAGCAGGCGTTCACTTTGGTCACCAGACCAAGCGTTGGAATCCAAAGATGAAACCTTATATCTTTGGTGCACGTAACGGTATTTATATTATCGATCTACAAAAGACCGTACGCTATTTTCGTTCTGCCTGTGAATTTATTCAGGAAACTGTCGCAGCCGGTGACAAGGTTTTGTTTGTTGGAACGAAAAAGCAAGCACAGGGTGCCATTGCTGAAGAAGCGCTCCGTGCGGGACAATACTTTGTCAATAATCGCTGGCTCGGTGGCATGTTGACCAATTTTACCACCATCAAGAAAAGTATCGATCGCCTCAAAAAAATCGAGACCATGGCGACTGATGGCACCTTCGAAAAGTTGACAAAAAAAGAAGGCCTGCAGCTTGATCGCGAACGTACCAAACTTGAAAAGAACCTGGGTGGCATCAAAAATATGGCAAAGTTGCCTGGTGCAATTTTTATAATTGACCCCAAAAAAGAAGCGATTGCCGTTCAAGAAGCGAACCGCCTTGGCATTCCGGTTGTTGCGGTTGTTGATACCAACTGTGATCCCGACGGGATCGATTATATTATCCCTGGTAATGACGATGCGATCCGTGCAATCCGGCTTTTTGCTTCGAGCATTGCAGATTCATGTGATGAAGGTCGTGAAAAACAGGCCGCGGCAAAGCAGGGTGCTGCCGAGGGTAAGGATGTAGTCGTTGAAACGGCACCCGCGGCCAAGGCTGCTCCTGCCGTCAAGAAGGTGGTTGCCGTCGAAGAGACTCCTGTAGACAAGAAGGTGGTTGCCGTCGAAGAGACTCCTGTAGACAAGCAGGAGGTTGCCGTCGAAGAGACTCCTGTAGACAAGCAGGAGGTTGCCGTCGAAGAGGCTCCTGTAGACAAGCAGGTGGTTGCTGTCGAAGAGACTCCTGTCGTCGTGCCTGCTCCAGAATAAAGTACGACGCACAATCTGGACATTCCGACGGCTGGGCAGAAGTGCCTGGCCGTTGGCGTAAACAAAACATAAATAAGGTTTTCCGTTTTTGTACGGCGGAAACCTCGGTATGGAGGACAGAAGACGTGAGCATCACAGCATCGATGGTATCTGAATTACGCAAAAAAACTGGCGCGGGGATGATGGACTGCAAAAAAGCGCTGGCTGAAACTGGTGGAAACATGGATGACGCTGTCGACTTTTTACGGAAAAAAGGTCTTTCGGCCGCTGCTAAAAAGTCAGGTCGAATTGCTGCTGAGGGGGTAGTTGTTGCTGCCGCCGAGGGCGCCAGGGGGGTTCTTGTTGAGGTGAACGCCGAAACAGACTTTGTCGCAAAAAATGCGGATTTCCAAAAGTTTGTCCAAGGGATTGCCACACTTTGTCTTAGCAGTGAAGTCGTTGATATTGAAGAACTCAAAACCCTGGCATTCCCTGGTACGGGGCGGACTGTTGCCGAAGAACTCAGTCATCAAATTGCAACAATTGGCGAGAATATGAGTCTTCGTCGGTTTGATCGCTGTAATGCCGGCGTAGGCTGTGTTGTTTCCTATATTCATGGTGCTGGCAAGATCGGTGTCCTGGTTGAGCTAAAAACCAGCTCCACGGATCCTCGGGTCGAAGCCCTTGCTCGTCAGTTTGCCATGCATGTTGCCGCTGCCAATCCGCAGTACCTTAAGCGCGAGCAGGTTCCTTTGGAAATCGTTGATAAAGAGAAGGAGATCATGCGGGTCAAGGCGCTCGATAGTGGAAAACCTGAAAATATTGTCGACAAAATTATCGTTGGCCAGATCAACAAGTATTTTGGCGAGGTTTGTCTGCTTGAGCAGGACTTTGTGATTGACCCCGATCATAAAATTAACAAAATTGTTGAAAAGCTCAGCAAGGAACTAGGTGTTGCCATTGAACTAAGTCGCTTCGTTCGTTATCAGCTGGGCGAAGGCATTGAGAAAAAAGAGGACGATTTCGCTGCTGAAGTTGCCGCTTTGAGCAAGTAAGTTTGCCTGATTGCTAGGGATTGATGTGGCTGAAATCAAATACCGTCGAATTCTTTTAAAGCTTAGTGGCGAGGCTCTTGCGGGTGATCAGGGTTATGGGATTTCTCCCGATATCCTTGTTGCAATTGCAGCAGAAATAGCTGAGGTCGTCGCCAAGGGGGTCGAAGTCGCTCTGGTCATAGGTGGAGGGAACATCTTCCGTGGATTGGCCGCTTCCTCCAAGGGAATGGATCGCGCTAGCGCCGATTATATGGGGATGTTGGCGACGTTGATGAACAGTCTTGCCATGCAGGATGCTCTCGAGAAAAAGGGAGTTACGACCCGGGTTTTGTCCGCTATCGATATGAAACAGATAGCCGAACCGTATATTCGTCGCCGGGCAGAACGTCATCTGGAAAAAGGTCGGGTTGTTATCTTTGGTGCGGGGACCGGGAACCCCTATTTTACGACGGATACCGCCGCCAGTTTACGTGCCATGGAAATTGGTGCAGAAGTCATCCTCAAGGCAACAAAGGTTGACGGGATCTATTCCGCGGACCCTGCCACGGATGAGAATGCAATCAAGTATGATGATCTGACCTACCTGGAAGTATTGCAAATGGGGTTGCAGGTTATGGACGCTACGGCAACTTCACTTTGTATGGATAATAATCTACCAATGATTATCTTCGACTTGACCCGTAGTGGTAACATCATGAAGGTGGTGTGTGGTGAGTCGATAGGCACGATTGTTACGGGAGCTAAAAAACATGGTTAAGGATGCTCTTAGAGAAGGGAAATCTGCGATGGACAAGGCGCTTCAAGCCTTGCGTCGTGATATCGCCAGAATCAGAACCGGACGTGCATCGATAACGCTGCTTGACGATATCCGGGTCGATTATTATGGGACCCCAACGCCGTTGAGTCAGGTTGCAAATCTGAGCGTCCCTGAACCGCGACTGATTGTGATTCAACCTTGGGAGAAAAAACTGATTTCCGATATCGAAAGAGCGATATTTAAGTCCGACCTTGGGTTGAACCCCTCATCAGACGGTCAGATTATCCGGCTGCCGATTCCTGCTTTAACCGAAGAACGACGTAAGGAGATGGCCAAGCAGGTTCGTCGCATTGGCGAAGAAGCCAAAATCTCCATCCGTGGCGCACGTCGTGATCTGAATGAGACCTTAAAGCTTCTGGAAAAGGACAAAGAGATTAACCTTGATGAGATGAAACAGGGTGAAAAGGATGTGCAGCAATTGACCGATGAGTATGTCGCGAAAGTTGATGGGATCGTAAAGGATAAAGAACAGGAACTCATGGAAATTTGAAGAATTCAGATTTCCCTTTTTCAACAAGGAGAAGATAGATGGCGCTTAAAATCACTGAAGAATGTATTGCTTGCGGAACCTGTGTTGATACTTGCCCTCTCGGCGCGATTGCTGAAGCTGGTGATATCTATGCGATCAGCGATGATTGTACCGAGTGCCGCGCCTGTGTTGACAGCTGTCCGGTCAGTGCGATCGTTGACTGAACAGTTGGGAAATAGAGAATAGAAAGGGCGCCTATGGGGCGCCTTTTCTATTGTAACTTCTTAAGGCGAAGGGGTAATTCTTAAACCTTGCGGGAGGTTGTCCAGCCATGCTAATTTTAACGACCTCTAAACTATTCTCTTCTTCCCTCTCGCTGTGAGTTGTTGTTCAGATTCGATGATACATAAAACCGTAAATATCCCACCATTAAGGCATCTGGCCATCATTATGGATGGCAATGGCCGTTGGGCTGAGGCACGTGGACTGCCACGTGTTGCCGGGCATCAACAGGGCGTCAGGACAGTCGTTGAGATTGTTGATGAGTGCGTTCTTCAACAAATATCCTACCTGACACTCTTTGCGTTTAGCTCTGAAAATTGGGGCCGGCCTGAGGCCGAAGTTGAAACCTTGATGGCTTTGTTGCTAGAATTTCTGGCGTCGCAGCGTCAGCGGATGTTGCAAGACGGAGTCAGATTGCGGGTCATCGGTGATCGAGAGCGGCTTTCGGTTAAGGTGCGCAACGCCCTTGATTCTGCTGAGCAGGAGACCCTTTCAGGCGACAAGTTGATGCTCACACTGGCCCTCTCCTACGGGGGCCGCGATGAAATTGTGCGGGCCGCCCGACGCCTCGCCCGCAAGGTTGCGGCAGGGGAGCTCGCCCCGGAAGAGATTGGTGCGACTGAATTTAATGCAAACCTCGACACCGCCGGGGTGCCAGACCCTGATTTGCTGATCAGAACCAGCGGAGAATTAAGAATAAGCAACTTTCTGCTGTGGCAACTCGCCTATGCCGAACTCTATTTTGTTGATGCCTATTGGCCTGATTTCGGGCCTGTTGAATTACGTCTGGCCCTGGAGAGTTATCGACAGCGGCGGCGCCGATTCGGCTTGACCGCGGAACAGACCGCAGAAGGGGAGGGCCTATCAAACAGCGCATCCTGACAGCCCTGATCGCTTTGCCGTTGTTGATTGCTTTTCTTTACTATTCCACTTCGGGGATCTTTGCCCTGGTTGCCGCCGCATTTTCCCTAGTCGGGTTGCTCGAATTCAATCGCATGGCGCTGCAAGCTGAGCGTGTTACAGAGCAATACTTGAGCTCGATAGCTGGCAGCCTTTTGATTATCCCTCTTTACCTGCACCGCTTCGATCTACTCCTGCTTTTTCTAGTTTCATCATTGCTCCTTTTGACCCTGTTGTATCTCTTCAACCTTGGTCCCCTGGATCAGTTGATCTTTCGTTTAGGTTGGCAGATTCTCGGGCTTGTTTATTTACCGCTACTCCTTGGGCATCTGGTTTTACTGCGACAACTGCCTGATGGTCGCGGCTGGGTCTTTTTAGTACTGTTTGCGGTGATGGCTTGTGATAGTGCGGCTTATTTTGTCGGTGTTTCGTTTGGGAAACATAAGCTTTACCCTTCAGTGAGTCCCAAAAAGAGTGTTGAAGGCGCCTTGGGCGGCCTTGTCGGATCTTGCCTGGGGGTCGGTCTTGCCGCCAAACTTTTTCTGCCTGCTTTTGGGTTCGGTCATATCGTTCTGGTCGGTACGCTTATCGGCGTTGTTGGGCAGGTCGGGGATCTCTTTGAATCTTTGCTCAAGCGTGCTTGCGGAGTTAAAGACTCTGGTGGAATTTTCCCCGGTCATGGGGGTATACTCGACCGGCTCGATAGTCTGTTGTTTGCTTTTCCTCTCGCCTATTATCTGGCACAGGTTATCTCCTGATATGCCATTCAGACAGACCATAGAAATATCTGATGTCCAATAATAATAAAAAAGCACTGGCCATTCTGGGGTCCACCGGCTCTATCGGGGTAAGTACTCTGGATATTGTCGCCTCTTTCCCTGAGCGCTACCGTGTCGTCTGCTTGACCGCTGGATCAAATATCAGACTTCTGCGAGAGCAGATCGTGCGTTTTCGGCCAAAACGAGTTGCAGTCGCTGACGATGTTTCAGCAGAACTACTTCGACATGAACTTGGTCATGAAGGCCCTGAGATACTGTGTGGTGTAGATGGCCTGGTGCAGTGTGCTACGCATCCCGAGGTAAAAATGGTAGTCTCTGCGATTGTTGGGGCAGCTGGCCTTGTTCCCACTATGGCAGCTGTCAGTGCGGGTAAGGACATTGCTCTGGCCAACAAGGAGATTCTGGTTGCTGCAGGAGAACTGTTTATGGCCGAGGTCGCCCGACAGGGTGTGCAATTGATACCGGTCGACAGCGAGCATTCAGCAATATTCCAATCTTTGGCAGGTCAACGAAGCGGGGATGTCCGACGCTTAATTTTGACTGCTTCAGGCGGTCCGTTTCGCACGACCAGCATGGATGAATTGCAACGGGTATGTCTTAAAGATGCCCTGGCGCATCCCAACTGGGAGATGGGGAAAAAGATTACCATTGACTCCGCAACTATGATGAACAAGGGGCTTGAAGTGATCGAGGCACGCTGGCTGTTTGATCTTCCGGCCGAACAGATCGCGGTTCATATTCACCCGCAGAGTATTGTTCATTCATTGGTTGAATATTGTGATGGTGCCTTGATTGCTCAATTGGGTATTCCGGACATGAAGACTCCGATTGCCTACGCGCTCTCCTGGCCGGAACGTCTGCATTTGAAACAAAAACCGCTCGACCTGTGTCTCATGGAGGACCTGAGCTTCTCCGAACCTGACCTGCAGCGATTCCCTTGTTTGTCCCTTGCCTATCAGGCCCTTGAAAGGGGAGGCACTTGTCCCGCCGTAATGAATGCGGCCAATGAAATTGCGGTTGCGGCTTTTCTTCAGGAGAAGATTGGCTTTTTACAAATCCCCCAGATTATTGCCAAGGTCATGCTGAGTCATGAGCCAAAGATCATCAGCGCCCTTGAACAGGTACTTGAAGCTGATCTCTGGGGACGACGCTGTGCATCAGACCTGATTGAAGAAGGAGTAAATCGATGACCATCATTTCCGGAATTATTATGCTCGGGATTCTGGTCTTTGTGCATGAGCTTGGCCATTACTGCGTTGCCCGCCTTGCCGGGGTAAAAATTCTTAAATTTTCTCTTGGTTTCGGCCCAAAAATCATCTCAAAAACCTGGGGAGAAACGGAATATCTCGTATGCGCCATCCCCCTGGGTGGTTATGTCCAGATGCTCGGTGAGGGGGGTGGGGAACTCGGGGAAGATGCAGAATTGCTCCCGGCGGAGCGCGAGCGATCATTTGCCGACAAATCAGTGATGCGGCGTTTGGCGATTGTTGCTGCCGGGCCAATGATGAATCTTATTCTGCCTTTTTTGATTTTGCCTGTCACCTACATGGTCGGGACGCAGATCCCGGCTTATATTGATCAGCCTGCCTGCGTCGGTTACGTGACACCGGGCTCTGAAGCGGCCCAGGCCGGTTTTCTCGCCGGCGATTGTTTGCAAAGTTTGAACGATGATCAAGTTTTGACCTGGTCCGACGCCAACAAGGAGCTAGTCAATTTTGCAGGGGAGGCGTTGCGCTTCGGGGTTGTCCGTCAAGGCAAACCAATGGCGGTCGTCATTCCTGCCGAAAATGGCAGCCTTGAAGGTCTGCAGTCTATCGGGATACTTCCTTTACAGCCGGCTGTTATCGGCAGTTTGATGCCGGGTATGCCTGCGGCAGCGGCGGGTCTGCACCGTGGTGACCTCATTCTGCAGATCGCCGGGCAGAAAATCTTTTCCTGGTATGATTTGAAGCGCATCATTCAGCAGACCGAAGGCAAGGAGGTTCTCCTCCTTATTGAGCGCGGTGGCCAAGAGTTACGTATGCCATTGCAACCCAAGCTTCATGATAGTGGGGCCTGGCTGATTGGCATCGGGCCGGAGCAGCAGACTGTCAATAAAAAATTCGGCCCGCTGGCCGCCATCCGTGAGGGAGCAGGTCGAACCATAGAACTTATCGATCTGACCCTGGTCTTTGTGCAAAAACTTTTTACCGGGCACGTCTCTGCCAAGAATATTGGCGGCCCGATTACCGTGGTCCAGATCGCTGGGCAGGCCGCCCAAACTGACATGTCAGCAGTGTTGTCGGTGCTGGCGTTTATTTCGATTCAGCTCGGGATTTTGAACCTGTTGCCGATTCCGATTTTGGATGGTGGCCACATTTTCTTTTATGTTTTCGAGTTGGTGTTTCGTAAGCCGATATCGGTTCGCGCTCGTGAAATTCTGCAGCAGATCGGGCTGGCGTTGCTCATCATGCTGATGATTCTGGCCTTCTATAATGATCTGGCGCGGATTTTCTGGTCGAGTTGAATTTATGAAGATTCTTGCCCTAGATACCGCTTCAAGTACCGGTAGTGTCGCTCTTTTGGATGGATCAAAACTGATCGCGGAGCTGTTGCTCAATATCAAGGCGACGCACAGCGAGCGTCTGCTTGAGCAGGTGCAGCAGGTATTGCACGCTGGGGCTCTGTCTATTGACGAGCTTGATTTGATTGCCGTGGTGCACGGGCCTGGTTCTTTTACCGGATTACGTATCGGGTTGGCCACAGCCAAGGGGCTTGCTCAGGCGGCGCATCTGCCTGTGATCGGGGTTTCTGCTTTACAGCTGTTGGCGATGAACCTGCCGCTTTGTCCTGTTCCGATCTGTGTCTTTGTTGATGCCCGTAAAAAAGAGGTCTATACCGCGCTCTTCCACTGGAAGAATGGTTCCCCCGCTGCGCTCGGTCCTGAACTGGTTCTGCCGCCAGAGGCCGCCCTTAAACGACTTACCGGACCCGTCGCTTTGGTCGGTGATGCAGTTGCGCTCTATCGTCCGCTTATCGATAACATACTTGGGGAGCGAGCTCTCTTCCCGGCAGACTGTCATCATCAGCCACGTGCTTCAGCGGCCGCTGTCTTGGCTTCTGGGCAGAATCATTTTAATGGAAACTATGGGCCGGCTCTTCTGAACCCGATTTATATTCGACCTTCAGATGCGGAAATTAATCGATCTAAAACCGGCTGATTTTCAGGGCCAGATCCTTCGATGATTTATTGACAACCGAGATCGGCTGTGTTTTTCTTTTAGTGTAGGTCTTTCAGTCCTTAAACCCCTGCGTGGAGGTGAAAGATGGAAATAGCTCAGAACATTCTGCAACAACTGTTAGACACCAACCCTCGGTTTCGCCTGCTTTATGAAGAACACTCCCTGTTTGAAAAACGACTGGATGAATTTAAGAAAAAAGGCTTCCTTTCCCCTCAGGAAGAACTTGAAGTATTGAATGTCAAGAAGATGAAGTTAGCGGGCAAGGATGAAATGGAGCAACTCGTCGCGAGCACAGGCTGTTAGTGACCCCGGGCGAATTCATATGACATGGTTGTAAAGGGCTTAAGCTGTATGCTTAGGCCCTTTACTGTATCGGCTGTGTTTAGTTTTACTGGAATGTTTTTTGGCCAAGCTGTTTGAATCGAAAAAATTTAGGGGTCAATGGTATCGGTTTTAGCTAGATGATGGGGGGCTTAACCCTAAAGGGAAGGTCGGCTGGCATGGGCAGGGTTGTTTTTCCTGCCAGATCCTGAGCGGTCTGCATGTTTGACGGATCTATATGGCATTCAATTTTTTTGTGTTTGGGCTTGTGCCGAGTTCAATATTTAAGAGAGCCCTCTCTTTGAGAAGGCCAAGAACATTTGTGAGGAGGTACCGTTGAAGTTGACCGGTTCGCAGATTCTTCTGGAAAGCCTGCGCCTTGAAGGGGTTGACCAGGTTTTTGGTTATCCCGGTGGCGCGGTCATCAATATCTATGATGATTTGTATGATTCCCAGATTCACCATATTTTAACGCGTCATGAGCAGGCTGCGGTGCATGCTGCTGATGGGTATGCGCGTACGACGGGGAAGGTCGGTGTGGTTATCGCGACCAGCGGCCCTGGCGCGACCAACACCGTTACTGGAATAGCAACTGCCTATATGGACTCGATTCCGATGGTGATTATTACCGGGCAGGTGCCGACTGCGCTGATTGGTAATGATGCTTTTCAAGAAGCGGATATGTGCGGTATTACGCGCCCCTGTACCAAACATAACTTTCTGGTGCAGGATATTCGCGATCTGCCGCGAATGATCAAGGAAGCTTTTTACATTGCTCGTACCGGTCGACCAGGTCCGGTTTTGATTGACCTGCCGAAAGACATTCAGGTTGCCTCGATGAAGTTTGTTTACCCTGAAGCAGTCAAGATGCGCGGTTATAAGCCCACGGTCGAGGGAAATGAACGCCAGATCGGCAAGGCCGCACAGATGATTCTCAAAGCAAAGCGTCCGGTGTTATATGTTGGTGGCGGGGCGACCCTGGCGAATGTCACCCCGGAGTTGTTACAGTTGACAGAGCTGCTCCAGGTCCCTGTCACCACGACTTTAATGGCGATGGCGGCTTTCCCTGGTAACCATTCTCTGTCTCTGGGTATGCTCGGCATGCACGGTACCTATTCCGCAAATATGGCTGTGACGGAATGTGATCTGCTGGTGGCGGTCGGCGCCCGTTTCGATGACCGTGTAACTGGTCGCATTGATGCTTTCGCGAGTAAAGCCAAGATTATCCAGTTTGATATCGATCCAACGTCTATTCGTAAAAATGTGCGCGTTGACCTGCCGGTCGTCGGGGACTTGAAGTCTGTTTTAAACTCTCTGCTGACTCAACTGAAGGGGTATCCGCAAGAAGTCTCCGATATGGTTCACAATTCAGTCAACTGGCGGGCAGACATTAGCGGTTGGAAGGCGAAACATCCGTTGCGATATACTTCTTCTGAGTCAGTTATCAAGCCACAGTATGTCATTGAAAAACTTTCCGAACTGAGCGCTGCAGATGCCATTATCACGACTGAAGTCGGACAACATCAGATGTGGACTGCTCAGTTTTTTCAGTTTCGTCAGCCCCGGACTTTTTTGACTTCAGGTGGGCTTGGGACTATGGGCTATGGATTACCCGCGGCGTTAGGTGCTCAGGTTGCGTTTCCGAAGCGCCAGGTCATCGATATCTCGGGGGATGGCTCTTTTCAGATGAATTCGCAAGAGTTGGCTACTCTGGTTCAGTACCGTTTGCCGGTTAAAATTGCCATTTTAAACAACAATTATCTCGGAATGGTGCGTCAGTGGCAGCAACTTTTTTTCAATAAACGTTACAGTCAGACCTGTATGGAGTTGCCGATCGATTTTGTTAAATTGGCCGAGGCCTATGGGGCAACAGGTTTGCGGACTGATAAGGTCGCGGATGTCGAAGGCGTAATCACGCAGGCGCTTGAAATCGATGGCCCGGTTTTGATGGAATTTAAGGTCTGTCGCGAAGAGAATGTTCTGCCGATGGTTCCTGCGGGCAAGGGGATTCACGAAATGGTTCTGGCTTCTTGAGAGGTCAGAGTGTTTTTTTATTGAAATAGCGGAGAGACAAGATGAAACACACAATATCTGTGTTGGTCGAAAATGAGTTCGGTGTGCTGGCTCGGGTGTCGGGGCTCTTTTCTGGACGTGGTTTTAACATTGAGAGCCTATCGGTTGCACCTACACTGGAACCAGACACCTCACGAATGACCATCGTTACGCGTGGTGATGACCGAGTCCTGGAGCAGATAACCAAGCAATTGAATAAATTAATTTCAACGATCAAGGTTGTCGATTTCACCGATGAAGAGTACGTTGCTCGTGAGTTGGCTCTTATTAAGGTGACCGCTGAATCAGAGTCGCGTGCAGAGGTTCTGAGAATCGTAGATATTTTTCGCGCCAAAGTGGTTGATGTCACAGCCCGATCCTATACGGTTGAGATGACAGGTGCCCCTGCTAAGATTGATGCGGTTTTACAACTGTTGACGCCGATGGGGATTAAAGAGGTTGTGCGTTCGGGTCCGGTTGTCATCGGCCGTGGTGCCAAAGGGGTCACTGGCTAGCCTGATTTCCGTTGCTTTTGCAGAGGGGCAACTTGGCTTTTGTTTGCCTTGAAGCTACTGGCTGTGTTATTTGTTTCAATCATTTTAAGCACCTAGAAACACGCAAACCCTGTTAAATTCCTATTTAAATATAGGGGTTTAACATGTGCAAAGCGTTTTATCCTTGAAGGGCAGTCCAACTATCCTGAGATGCCCGCTTGTCACCGGAATAATGCCGTCCATCAGATTGAGGTAATTGGGGAAAGGCTGCGCAGTATGATGCCCTGGATTCAGAAGATCGTAGACAAAAACTAAGACCTTTTCCCAAGCAAACTTTCAGAAAGGGCAGTTGTCCCGCTGCCCTTTCTCTACTTTAAGAGGCGTTTGAAATCCCATGCGAAATGCCAATCTACCCGTTGCCCAAGAAGGTTATCCTTTTATCGGACTGTTCGCCTTTATCACTCTGATCTTTGCCCTGCTCGGGTGGGGTTTTCTGGCGGTGATCCTCCTTGCGTTGACACTTTTTACCATCTATTTCTTTCGCAATCCTGAGCGTAATCCCCCACCAGGTGAAGGACTGGTCATTGCTCCAGCGGACGGTGAGGTCATCTTTGTCGGAAATGTCGAAGAAAATCATTATTCTATGGGGCCGGTACAAAAAATCAGCATCTTCATGTCGGTATTTAACGTTCATATCAATCGCGTGCCACTGAGCGGTAAAGTGGTAGATATGTTTTATCGGCGCGGCGAATTTTTTAACGCTTCACTGGATAAAGCGAGTGAGCAGAATGAGCAAGGCGGCATCCTGCTTGAAGATGAAAAGGGGCGCCGGATTCTGTTTGTCCAAATTGCAGGTTTGATCGCCCGGCGGATCGTTACCTATCCTGTCATTGGTGACCTCCTCAGGGTCGGGCAACGCTATGGTTTGATTCGCTTCGGCTCACGGGTAGATGTTTATCTTCCTACTGACTGTAGCATTCAGGTCAGCCTGGGGGATAAAACGATCGCCGGAGAGTCAATTCTCGGGAGATGGAATGACAACTGAGGCAAAGCCTGTTGAGAAAAAAGAGCCGCCGCATCGTGGTGTCTACCTGTTGCCGAATTTGATTACCGTGGGCAGTTTGTTCGCTGGCTTTTATGTCATTATTCTAGCCGCAGATGGAAATTTCGAACGGGCAGCCTGGTTTATTCTGGTCTCTGGTGTCCTGGATGGGCTCGATGGTAAGGTTGCACGCCTGACCGGCACGACCAGTAAATTCGGGGTCGAACTTGATTCGCTCGCCGACCTGGTCGCCTTTGGCGTCGCCCCCGGGGTTCTGATGTACACTTGGGCTTTGCGTGGATTCGGCAAACTCGGCTGGCTCGCTGCTTTCCTGTTTGTCGTCTGCGGTGCCCTGCGCCTGGCCCGGTTCAATATCCAGGTGAATACGGTTGAGTCAAAACGTTTTGTTGGTTTACCAATTCCAGCTGCTGCAACAATCGTTGCGACCTGTGTTCTTCTTTTCTATGAAATGGGCGGTTCTGGAACCATCCGTCAGGGTTCCATTATGATCCTGATTTATATTCTCGCCTTCCTGATGGTGAGTAATGTCAGCTATTACAGTTTTAAAGACCCCGATCTTTTTAAACGCCAGCCATTCTTCTTTCTGGTCCTTGGAATTGTCCTCTTGATTGTCATTGTCGCACAGCCAGTAGTGATGCTTTTTATTATTGGTTGTCTGTATTTGATCTCAGGTCCGCTCTGGACCTTGAAGCTTAAAAAAAAGAACAAACATCTGGAGAGCATGGATCCTGTCGGGGACGAAGATTTAAAATTTTAGGCGAATCAGAGTCGACTTGTGGAGATGAGAAAATTCATTGCATTCTAAGTTTTGCAAAAAACTTGACAGGATTGTGCCTTTAATGTTGAATGTATGATCACATTTTAGAAAAGCATTGAAGAGGAGTAGTAGACTCTATCTTTCGTCCCAGAGAGTCGGCGGTTGCTGCAAGCCGACACGAAAGAGGGTTGAACTCGCCTTGGAGCTGCAGGGTTGAAGCCTTAGGTCTAGGTCCTGCCGTGAGCCAGCGTAAATGGCGAATCAAGGGTCAGCAAGGAACTTTCTTTGCTGGCTGAAACAGGGTGGTACCGCGAAGCATTAAGCTCTCGCCCCTGCACGGGGCTGGGGCTTTTTTTGTTGCTGGCGATGCAACCTGAAAGGGGGTGGTTTCATGGAATCTGATCTGGGTGACCTGGGGGCTGAATTGTCTCGAGGGCAGGGGGTTGAAACCACCGGGATTCTGGTCTTGGCATATAACATTTAACCGACTAAGGGTGAATGACATGGCGAACACTGAGAGAATTATTGTTTTTGATACAACCTTACGCGACGGTGAACAGTCTCCCGGCGCCAGCATGAATATCGAAGAAAAGTTGCGTATTGCCCATCAACTCGAAAAAATGAATGTTGATGTTATCGAGGCCGGGTTCCCCATCGCTTCTGATGGGGATTTTGAAGCGGTCCGGAAGATTGCGCAAACGATCAAAGGACCACAAATTGCCGGTTTGTCCCGCTCGAGTGAACTCGATATTAACCGCGCCTGGGAAGCGTTAAAATATGCCGGCGAGCGTGGAAGAATTCACACTTTTATTGCCACCAGCGATATCCACATGAAATATAAGCTCAAAATGAGCGATCAGGAAGTTTTGGACGGCGCAGTCAAGGCAGTTCAACTGGCCGCCAGCTATACGCCGAACGTTGAATTCTCCGCTGAAGATGCTGTCCGGACCCGCCTGCCGTTTTTGGCTCAGGTGATCAAGGCTGTTATCGAAGCTGGCGCTACAACGGTCAATATCCCCGACACCGTCGGGTATACCGTTCCGTCCGAGTATTTCGATATGATCCGCTACCTCAAGCAGAACGTCAGCAACATTGATAAGGCGATTATTTCGGTTCACTGCCATAACGATCTCGGATTGGCCGTGGCAAACTCACTAGCTGCAGTTCAGGCGGGGGCACGCCAGGTCGAATGTACCATCAATGGCATCGGCGAGCGGGCCGGAAATTGCAGCCTCGAAGAGATTGTCATGGTTTTGCGGACACGGCAGGATATCCTCGCCTATTCAACCGACGTGATGACTGAGCAGATCGTCCCTGCAAGTAAATTACTCTCGACAATCACAGGGATTCAGGTTCAACAAAACAAGGCGGTTGTCGGTGCGAATGCTTTTGCCCATGAGGCTGGCATTCATCAGCATGGTGTCATGATGGAAAAATCGACTTATGAAATCATGACCCCGGAGTCGGTCGGCCTCAATCAGAACAAACTCGTTCTTGGCAAGCACAGCGGGCGACACGCTTTTAATGATCGGCTCAAGAGCCTTGGTTATGATCTGAATCGTGAGGAGAGTGAAAAGGCTTTCGTGCGGTTTAAATCATTGGCCGACAAGAAAAAAGAAATCTTTGATGAAGACCTTGATGCCATTGTCGCCGATGAGGTTTTGCGCGTTCCCGAAACATTTAAATTATTGCAGATGAATATCAGCTGTGGCTCCTTTGCTACTCCGACCGCGACCGTTGAAATGGAAATCGGGGGCAAGGTTAAGAAGGTAGCCGTCTTGGGGGATGGTCCGGTTGATGCGACCTTTAAGGCCATCAAAAAATTAACTAAGAGTCAGGCGAAGTTGCTCAATTTTTCGGTCGGCGCAATAACCGGGGGGACTGATGCGCAGGGAGAATGTACCGTGCGTCTGGTCGAAGATGGGCGTGAAACATTGGGTGCCGGAGCGCATCCCGATATTATCGTTGCCAGTGCAAAGGCTTATATCAATGCATTGAACAAGATTGCCGGAAAAGCGATTGCGAGTATGAAATCACCCGTTTAATCAGGGCTAATATTAAGATAGGGAAGAAAAGGAGTTTTCATGGGTAAGACCATAGCTGAAAAGATTTTTGCGGCACATCTGCGTGATGAACCTTTTGAGGGGACACGCGTGCTCAGCCTCGATCGAGTGCTCTGTCACGAAATCACCACTCCGGTCGCGATTGCCGATCTGGTGTGGCGTGACAAAGATCGTGTTTATGACCGTGACAAAATCAAGGTTGTTATCGATCACGTTACGCCATCCAAAGACAGTAAGACCGCAATGCAGGCGAAAATTCTGCGTGACTGGGCGCATCGGCATGAAATCCCTGATTTTTTTGACGTCGGTCGAAACGGCGTCTGCCACGCTATCTTCCCCGAAAAAGGTTTTATCCGGCCAGGATTCACGGTCATCATGGGTGATAGCCACACCTGTACTCATGGGGCATTTGGTGCCTTTGCTGCCGGGGTCGGAACTACTGATCTGGAGGTGGGTATCTTGAAGGGCGTTTGTGCCTTTCGTGAACCGGCATCCATCAGGATTAATATTAATGGCACCCTGCCCTCAGGTGTGGTTGCGAAAGATGTCATCCTGCATGTTATCAGCCACCTCGGTGTCAACGGTGCAACTGACCGCATTCTTGAATTTCGCGGTCCGGTCGTTGAAGCGATGAGCATGGAAGCACGTATGACCCTGTGCAATATGGCAATTGAAGCCGGTGGCACATGTGGGATCTGCATGCCGGATATGACCACGGTTAATTACCTCTGGCCGTTTATTCAAAATGAGTTCGGGACAAAACAAGCTGCCTTAGCGGAGTACTCCAAGTGGATTTCTGACGACGCGGCCAGATACGACAAGGTACTTGATTTTGACGTATCAGGCCTTTCTCCGCAGGTTACTTTCGGCTACAAACCGGACTGCGTGAAGCCGGTCGCCGAAATGGCTGGAACGCGCGTTGACCAGGTCTATATCGGCACCTGTACCAATGGCCGGATTGAAGATCTACGTGAGGCTGCAGCAGTCCTTAAGGGGAAGAAGGTCGCGGATTCGGTGCGCGGTATAGTTTCGCCTGCGACCCCCAAGATTTTCAGTGATGCCCTCGAAGAAGGTATTATCCAGATATTCATGGACGCGGGCTTTTGTGTTACTAACCCGACCTGCGGTGCCTGTCTCGGCATGAGTAATGGTGTCTTGGCTGAAGATGAGGTCTGTGCTTCTACCAGTAACCGCAACTTTAATGGGCGGATGGGTAAGGGTGGTATGGTTCATCTGATGAGCCCGGCTACGGCGGCCGCTACGGCGGTAACTGGCTCAATTACTGACGCGCGCAGTCTTTAAGCCGACAAGGAGACACAGAAAATATGAGCAGCAAGAAAATTTTTGGCGGCCTGGCGATTGTTCTCGACCGTGCCGATATCAATACCGATGAAATTATTCCAGCCAAGTACCTGACTGAAGTAACCAAGGAGGCACTGACTCCTTTTATCCTTGAAGATCTTAAACTCGACGGGTTTGATCCCAACGGTGAAAAGTTGAAGAATGCGACAGTGATTATCACACGTGAAAATTTCGGTTGTGGTTCATCACGAGAGCACGCCCCCTGGGTGTTCGAGGTTAATGGGGTCCATACGGTCATTGCCGAGAGCTACGCACGAATTTTTCGTCAGAACATGTTTAACTGCGGGATGTTGGCGATTGAACTGCCAAAGGAAGATATTGAGCAGATTTTAGCGCTTGAATCGGCAGGAGATATCCAGGTTAATGTCGATCTGCCTGGGCAAAAGATTAACGCTTCAGTCGGGAGTAAAAGTCTCGACTTAGACTTCGAGATCAGTCCGTTTGACAAGGCACTGGTTGAAGCCGGTGGCTGGGTGGAGTTCGCTGACGCCCGTTATTGAGCGCTTTTGGTTGTTAGATAAAAAAGCCGTGGTTCCTTCAGTTGATTATTGTGGGGGCCACGGCTTTTGTGCCTTTGGGATGAGACTAGACTAGATTCTTCAGCCAGCCGAGCGCGACAAATGTGCCGGCGGCCGAGCCAAGTGAAGAGAAAAAAAATACCAGCATGATGCGCGCCAAGCGGTTACTCCACCAGCCTTTAAATGTGGTCAGGTCGTCGCCGATATGTTCCATATCGCGTACTGTTGGGGGAGCGACAAAGGCCTGCACGAAAGCGGTAACGAAGCCGGCACCGATGGTTGGGTTCAGCGCTGTGATTGGTGCGGCGACAAAGGCTGAGATGATGGTCACTGGATGGCCCATGGCGATCAGGGCGCCTACTGCCGAGAGCAGGCCGTGAGCAAGAACCCAGGCGATAGCGGCGTCAGCCAGTTTCTGGTGGTCGCCGTAGATAAACCCACCGATAAAAAGGGCAATGACAGCCGCTGGAATCAGCCATGGGAGGGCCTTCGATAATTTGGTTTTTGGTGGAATTGAGCCGATTTCGTGTATTGTTTCGGCTGAAATTTCGAGCTGTAAATTTTTTATGATTCCTGGCAGGTGGGCGGCGCCTACAACTGCAACAATCTTTTCTCCTGGCGCATTGCGAATATGGTAGGCCATATAGGTGTCGCGCTCATCCACCAGGATGGCCTTGACTGATGGCAGTAGTTTGCCCATCTCCTCAAGCATTTGTGACAAAGTGTCGCCCTTACGTAGTTCGGCCAGTTGAGCCTCGTCAAGTTCCTGCTTTTCGAACAGGCTGCCGATCAGGGCGGCAAGTACCTTCATTTTGTTCCAGTATCCAGCCTTGCGCCAGGTGCGCAATAAAGTTGTGCGGATGTTTCTATCGACCAACTCGATTTGCATGCCACGTTCTTCAGCCGTTTGTGCTGCTGCCGCAAGTTCCGCCCCAGGCTTGACCCCGGTTTGCAGTCCCATCTTTTTCTGGTAGCTTGATAGCGCCAAATTGGCGAGCAAAAAAGGCATTTGTCCTTTTTTTATGACTTCTTTGATGTTGAGCGATTCCCAGCCTTTTTGATTGGTCAGGGCCTGGTAGCGCTGCGCATCAAGCTCTACACAGACAGTATCGGGGCGATGCTCATCGATAGAACGGATGACTGTATCAACTGATTCCTGTGAAATATGCGCGGTGCCAATCAGAATGATTTGTCGACCATCAAGGGTGACGATGGTGGGTTGGTCCTGGTTATTGTCAATTTCGGTATTCACCGGAGTTCCTTTGGGGTGTGATGGTTGGAAGCGCGGCGAAGTTTAACATGGGAGAGCGAAGTTTTAATAGACTTTATTGGTATTTCTGGGCGGCGTGAGAATCTATCTGGATCCCCAAAAAAAAGCATCCTTCAAATCGAAGGATGCAATGTAACCATGAAAGGACTCTCCACTCAGCCGTGGGTCTTGGGCCTCACTACGAGTACCAAAAAGGTGGGTTCTCCTGCTCATCTTTCAGGCGTCCCGCTCAAGGCGGGCTGGCACACCAGACGATGCAAGGAATTCCCGTTATAACAGCTATTCCGCGTGGGCGTTCTGACCTCACCTGCCGGGCAGAGAGTCGATCAATGATACGGCTACAGTATAGGCCGAGGTTGATATTGGAGCAAGGACGAAAAAGGATGACTCTTCATGGAGCATATTTTGGACTCTGGGTGAAGCGTGATTGTCGTTTGACAGATGGTGAGGAATCGCTTGATAATACATTCTTATTTAAATTCAGGAAATTGTTGGGATAATGATATGCAGTTGTTGCTGATCGGCTTATTTGGTGGTTTTGGTTGCGTAACACGCTATCTCGTCTCGGGCTGGACTTATCAGGTTTTAGGACGAGCTTTGCCTTATGGGACCCTTGTGGTTAATATCGGGGGGTCTTTTCTTCTTGGATTTTTGATGACCTTCGGTCTGCGAAGCACTTTGATCCCTTCAGGTCTCAGGGTTGGTTTAACCATCGGTTTTATGGGTGGGTTTACGACCTTTTCCACATTTTCTTTTGAGACCTTAAAGTTGATCGAAGAGGGGAGTTTCATACAGGCAGGTACCAATGTGATATTGAACGTCCTGCTTTGTCTTGTTTTTGCTGCAGCTGGAATGATGCTGGCTCGCCAGATATAAAGGAGTTTGCTCTATGACTGGTTTTGCGGGAGAAAAAACGCTGATGCGGATCTTTATTAGTGAAGCTGACCGTCACAAGGGGGAACCTCTATACAGGGCGTTACTCGAGTTGTTGAGAAAGCAGGGCTTTGCCGGGGCAACCGTTTTAAAAGGGGTCGCCGGGTTTGGTGCAAATTCGGTGATGCACACTGACCAACTTTTGCGTCTCTCTGCAGAGTTACCTCTGGTAATTGAGGTCGTCGACGATGAAGAGAAGATACAACAGATTATTCCGCAGTTTGACACTTTGATGCTCGGAGGGATGATTACCCTCGAAAAAGCACGGGTTATTCGTTACCGTCCCTCTAAATAGAGACCGATACATGCTAAAAAAAATATTTTCGCTCTTCACTTCTTCTGAAGAAATATCGCAACCTGATCGTATCTCGCTGGCCGCAGCGGTACTGCTGCTTGAGGTTGCTTATGCTGACGGTGAGTGTAGCAACTCAGAGGAAGAATTAATTCGGAATTTACTTCAACAACGATTTAATCTTGCTGGTGAAAAGCTGGATGAACTATTGACTCTGGCTACCGAAACTCAACAGCAGAGTGTTGATCTTTACCAGTTTACAAGCCAGATCAATCGAAACTTCAGTCAGCCTGAAAAAGAACAGATTATTGAAGCTTTTTGGCACCTGGCCTTCGCCGACGGACGGCTTGATGTTTATGAGGAAACGCTACTCCGGCAACTCGGTAGCTTGATCGGCTTGTCAGATCGCCAATTGATCGATGCCAAAATCAAAGTTCGTAGTGAACTTGATTCTGGTAACTGAAGTTATCAGTGGCGCAGCTTTTTTCCAATCTATCTGCCTGGAGCCAGCGCCTGATCAAAGAGGTGCTCTCCACGGGTGATTTCGCTGTCGATCTCACGGCTGGTAACGGATATGATACACTGATGCTCGCTCAGGCGGTCGGTGCAATGGGCAGGGTGTTGGCTTTTGATGTGCAAAATAAAGCGCTGGAAAATACCGCCAGCCGTCTGGCTGGGCTAGGCCTCCCGGTGCGCAGGTTATCCGTTCCGGGAACGGAGATAGCGGCAGGGGTAAATATGGTTCAGGCTGATCATGCCGACTTTGATGCTTGGTGTGTCATGCCACCGCGGGCGATTATTGCAAACCTGGGTTATCTGCCCGGTGGAGATCGAACGCTGGTGACAAAAGCGGAATCCACTCTCGCGGCACTAAAGGCTGCTTGCAATCGCCTGGCATTTGGAGGTCGCATTGCCGTCGTTGTCTACCCCGTTCATCCAGGCGGCCTTGTCGAAGCCGAGGCGGTTGAACTATTTTTCAATCAACTTGAAGAGAGCCAGTTTGAGGTGTTGCATTTACGCGTTCTGAATCGCCCGCGCTCACCATTTTTACTTACGGCCAGTAAACAAAGCTGACCCTGCTCCTCCGTGGATAACTCTATGCTGCAATTTCTAGAAAAAATTGGGGATTACACCCTTTACTATCTTGAACATGCCGGGCGCATGACGATTTTTCTCTTTCAGTGTCTTTGGCGGATATTGACGCCACCCTACAAACTGTTCCCGGTGCTGCAACAAATTGATTTTATTGGTGCACGTTCCATCTTTGTCATTTTTTTTACCGGGGGGTTTACCGGCATGGTTCTGGCTCTACAAGGTTATTATACCTTGCGTAAATTTGGGTCTGAAGGGTTATTAGGCTCCGGTGTCGCTCTTAGCCTGATTCGTGAACTAGGTCCCGTGCTGGCCGCATTAATGGTGATCGGTCGCGCCGGGTCGGCGATAACAGCCGAAATCGGGATTATGCGTAATACTGAGCAGATTGATGCCCTTGAGTGTATGGCCGTCGATCCCCGTCGTTATCTGATGGTTCCAAAATTTATTGCCGCTGTAATCAGTCTTCCGTTGCTGACGGCCGTCTTTGACGTCGTCGGTATTGTTGGAGGGTATCTTGTTGGTGGCCTGATTCTTGGTGTCAACAGTGGTACATATTTTCAAGGGATGTACCAGAGTGTTCATTGGAATGATGTTGAAATGGGGTTGGTTAAATCTTTGGTATTTGGTCTGTTAATAGTCTGGATTTCGACGGCGAAGGGTTATTTTCTTCACTGGGAGAGAAGTGGGGGGTTTGGCGCCGAAGGGGTAAGCCGCACGACGACGAGTTCGGTAGTGTTGGCTTCGGTGACGGTCCTGGTGTGGGACTATCTGATTAGCGCCATAATGCTTTAGGATTCTATGTAAATGAATGATGAAAAAAGCTCAGAATGTCCTGTGGTCATAGAATTAGCCGGCGTGGTGAAACGTTTTGGCCGTCAAAAGGTTTTAGCAGGGGTTGATCTGCGTGTGTGTGAAGGAACGACAACAGTCATTGTTGGCGCCAGTGGCCAGGGCAAGAGTGTTATCCTCAAGCATATGTTGGGTTTGATGCGGCCCGACGAAGGAGAAGTTAGAATTTTTGGTAGGGATATCGCCAAGGCCTCGGCGCGCGAATTGAATATTGTACGTCAAGATTTTGGCGTATTATTTCAAAATGTCGCCCTGTTCGATTCGATGACGATCTTTGATAATGTCGCTCTTCCCCTGCGTGAACGAACCAAGGATACTAAGCAGCAGGTTGCCGCCCGCGTTGAGGAGTTGTTCAGTATGATGGATCTCCCCGGCGTTGGTAGCAAGTACCCGGCACAACTTTCTGGGGGTATGCAGAAACGTGTCGGGTTGGCGCGGGCTTTGGCTTTAAATCCCAAGGTTATGTTTTTTGATGAGCCGACGACAGGCCTTGATGTCATGAAGAGCAACGAGATTTATCGTCTCTTTCATCACACCCAGGAGCGCGTGGGTTACACCGCCGTTATCGTCAGTCATGATGTGCCTAAAATATTTAAACTCTCAGATCATGTTGCCTTGCTGGCTGAGGGAATTATTCAAGGGCAGTTGACTCCCGAACAGTTCCAACGTTCAGAAAACCCGCTGATACGCGAGTTTGTTGAAACGACCATGGGACCAATCTACTCCAGTGAAAGAGAGGAAACATCTCTATAATGAAACGGCTCTCTATAACGAAACGGATCAATACTGAAGTGGCAGTCGGCCTGTTTGTGGTTCTTGGCTTCCTCTGCTTTGCCTGGCTTTCCATGCGTTTGGGCGATGTTGGCCTATTCGAAAAACCCTCTTACACTGTCAGCGCTAAATTTGGTTCGGTCTCAGGATTAAAACCTGACGGAAGGGTTGAAATTTCCGGGGTACAGGTTGGGAAAGTTATTGGTATTCGGCTGGAGCCAAAGTCCTACCAGGCGATCGTGCAGATGAAGATTGATCAGGGTGTCCTGCTGCAGGAGGATGTTATCGCATCGATTCGTACTGCCGGTATTATTGGTGATCGCTATGTCAGTATATCCCCAGGAGGTATGGATAAGGTGTTAAAAGATGGTGGTGTAATTACCGAGACTGAATCGGCTATCAATCTGGAACAATTGCTCAGCAAATATATTTTTCAAAAGTAGAGGTTCCTGTGCGTTGGACAATTTTTATTAGTATTTTTTGTGTATTTTCCCTTTTCGTAGGGGCTGTCCATGCTCAACAGACACCTCAACGGATATCTACGAAAAATGTGACTGATGCTGCCTTTGCCAATGCTTTTTCAGACGCGTTTGCCGACGAAGATTCTGCCCCGTTAATTTCAGACCCTTTTGAAACAATGAATCGTGGAACTTTCTGGTTTAACGATAAGCTCTATTTTTACTTCTTGAAGCCGGTAGCCCGCGTTTACTCCATAGTGCCGCGACCTGCCAGAACGTCAGTCGGGAATTTTTTTTCCAATCTCAGCAGCCCGGTGCGTGTTATTAACTCTGTACTGCAGCTGAAGCTGGACGATGCCGGTCGTGAGATCAGTCGGTTCTTTATCAACAGCATCATTGGTCTAGGCGGTTTATTTGATGTGGCCGACAAATGGGCGAAGATCCCGCAGAAAAAAGAAGATTTCGGTCAGACTCTTGGCTTTTATCATCTTGGTCAGGGCCCCTATCTGATACTTCCATTTCTGGGGCCATCAAGCCTGCGGGACGCTGGGGGGACTTTGGTTGATACGGCATTTCTTGATCCCTTCACGCTTCATCTGACGCAAAATTGGAATTTGACGGAAAAAACCGGTTTAAGAGTTGGACAGGCTATAAATTACCTGTCATTGGATGATGACAGTTATGAAAAAATCAAACGTGACTCTCTCGATCCCTACCTGTTTATGCGCGCGGCCTATGCTCAGTATCGGCTGGCAAAAGTGGCGCAATAAAGCTATAATTACCTGCGTAATTAATTAACCTATTTCTGGAGTATGCTTTATGCGATTACTTATAGTTCTCGTTATGCTGAGTTTTGCCCTACCTGTTCACGCGTCGACAATCTCGCCTCGCGAGCAGATGAAGCAGATGGTTGATGGTGTCTTTGCCGTGTTGAACAGTGATCTTACCCCTGAGGCAAAAAAACAAAAGATCAGCGGCACCGTCCAGAAGTATCTGAGTGTGGAGTCTCTTTCACAACGTACCCTCGGGGTCTACTGGAGACAGGCTTCTGCTGATCAATTGAAGCATTTTATGTCGCTTTATGTGCAAATTCTTGAACAGACTTACCTGAATCGGGTTGATGATTATTCTGGCGGAAAGGTCGATTATCTTCAGGAGTTAATCCATAAAGACAAGGCGATTCTTGATACCGAATTTGTTTCCCCTGAGCGTAAGATTTCAGTCAAATATAAGATGCTTGAAATGAATGGTGTCTGGCAGATTTACGATGTTTTAATCGAAGGTGTCAGTCTGGTCCGGAGTTATAGGTCAAGTTATAACGAAATTCTCCGTAAAGAAGGATTTGACGGGCTATTTAAGCGGATGGATGAAAAGCTTGCCCAGATGAAAAAAGGTGCCTGATCACTCATGACAATGCTTGCTGAAAATCTTTGTCGGGAGATTAAGTCAAACTTCCGCTTTTTTCAATATCTTGACGATTCTGAAAGAGTGGTAGTTGGACGATATCTGGAATGTTGTGAAGTTCCGGCCGGGACCGTTTTGTGGCAGGAGGGTGATGAGAGTGATGCAGCTGCCTTCGTGGTTGAGGGGAAAATTGAAGTTAAAAAAGCGACCGAATTCGAAGATAAGCATGTCATTGTAGGTATCTACGCTGAGGGCTCTGTTGTCGGGGAGCTTTGTTTATTCTCCGGGGATAACCGTGCGGAGACCGCTACGGCGTTAACCAATGCAAGGTTGCTAAAAATTAACGATAAGAATTTTGAAGCCTTGTTGAAGGAGCACCCTGTCATCGGGGGCAAGTTGCTGAAAGGGATGTTCCTTGCAGTTGCACGGCGCCTGAGAAAATCGTTTGAACGGTTGGCCGCAGTCTTTTAAGCGGGTCTCGTTTTTTTCACTCTAACAGCTCCGATGGCTATAAGGCCGCCGGGGCTGTTTCACTTTAAGGGCCAACAAAATAAATTAAAAACCCAGATTTACGGAAGGGGAAGCCAGTATCTCTATTGATTTCATGTCCCTGCGTTTTTGCTACAAGACGGAGATAATTGTACTTTCCCGATAAGTGATCGCTATTGAGAGCACTTATACTGATGACATTGTCAGCGCTTGTTCTGCAACCTGGTTCAGATTCCGGAATCGCTTCAGTCGATCTTTTTGAGCCCGGAGAAGGAGTGGTTGAAGATCTCCAGCAGTTCCAAATTCTGTTTCGAGATCATCATCGCATTGCCGATGATGCCGTAGTACAGGATGCTGAGGCGGGTTTTAGATGAATTGTCCTTGATGCGGCCAACTTGTTTTTCGTTCAACTTGGCGGCCAATTCGCGCAGCTCTTCGTCTTTTTGGACCAGGTGCTTCAGGTCTATGGTCTGTCCTTGACCGATGGTTTCAGCGACTTCCCGCAGGATTTCACGTAGCTGCAGACGCACTACTTCCAGTTCGGCAACCTGTTCGGGCAACATCCCTTTGTGATGGTTGCCGACGTGGACGTAGGCGCGCAGAACGATGTCGCGGTGACCATCGCTGAGTTTCTGCAGGCGGCGAACAGTTTGAGGGTACTTATGACTTAAAGGGACCCCCTTCTGATCCAGGTGGCGCATCGCTTTGAAGATGTTCGCGCTGATGATCCCCGACCACTGCTGAATTTTATTAAGCTTTTTGCGTTGTACGCCGATCTGGTCGAAATTGCTTTTGAACAGGGCGGTTAGAGTCACATCGAGGGAATCACTGATCTCATGCAGCAGATAACTCATCTGTCTAAAGGTTGTCACGACGGTCAGGTGAGCGTCATCGACCGACTTGAGATTGAAAATAGTCTCTTTTTTTGTCTCTTCGGCCATTGCCCGATGTTTGCGATGGGCATTGAGAATCAGTATCACCGCCAGCGCCAGCAGCAGGAGAACGCCGATTCCTTCGGTGTAGAAGATAACCGAGGCGAAGATCGAGGCGAAGATAAAGGCGATGACCGCGGTCATGAACCAACCACCGATAACCGTCAACACACCAGTGATACGGTAGACAGCACTCTCTCGTCCCCAAGCGCGGTCGGCAAAGGAGGTCCCCATGGCGACCATGAAGGTGACGTAGGTTGTTGAAAGGGGCAGCTTGTTGGCGGTGGCGTAGGAGATAACAATACTCGCAACCATCAAATTGACGGAGGCGCGAAGCAGGTCAAAAGATGGCCGCTCGCCGTGCAGAATAACTTTTGGTGCCTTTTCAGTATCAAATCTCTCGGCAATCAGGATGCGCAGCCTGCTGGGAATAATAACGCGGATACTGTCAAACAGGTGCAGAACCAGACGTACGATCGCCCGTGACAGGCCGATGGATTCGAAGCGCTCGATCCCTTCATCTTGCTGGCTGAGTTGGATAGTCGTTTCGGTTACGCCTCGGGCTTTGCGTGAAAAGTAGAGGGTGCCGACCATAAGCCCTCCGGCAATCAGCAGGTAAAGGGTATTGGAAGGGATTTTGTGCCCCAGTGCACCCATGGTGGCGTGTAGGGGGTCCGCTGTTGCCATTGCCGCTTTGAAAGCGTAGAGCCCCGCCAGAGGTACGCCGATGAAATTAACCAGGTCATTGGCAGCAAATGCCATGGCCAGGGCGAAGGTGCCGATGAGGATAATGGGTTTGAAGATATTGAACTTGAGTTGTTGCATGATCTGTAGCAGAAGCGCAGAAACGATGAACATGACGAGCATGATCAGTTCGGCATGGGACTTGATCCAGTCCACATTTTCGCTGGTAATGAATGAGGCGCCTTTGGCTCCTTTGACCAGAATAAAATAGGTGATCGAAGTCAGTGCCATCCCACCCCAGAGGGCGCCGTAGCGCCTGACACGCTTCTGGTAGTCAAAAGTAAACAGAAGGCGACTCAGAAACTGAGCGATGGCACCGCAGACAAAGGAGACGACGACCGAGAGCAGTATCCCCATGATGATGGCGATGGCCTTGGCTGAGTTGATGTAATGTCCGATGTCGATCAGGCTGTCACCCGCGGCAAGGATCTTCAGGAGCGACACGGCAACCGCCGCGCCGAGCAATTCAAAAACCACCGAAACCGTGGTCGAGGTCGGCAGCCCGTAGGTGTTGAACAGGTCGAGCAGAATGATATCGCTGATCATCACCGCCAGGAATATGGTCAGCAATTCAGGCATGGTGAAAAACTCGGGGTGGAAAATACCTTTGCGTGCGACTTCCATCATGCCGCTGGAGAAGGTGACTCCGGCTAGGATTCCGAGGCTGGCAACAAAAATGATTGTCCGGCGCGAGGCTACCCGCGAACCGATAGGGGAATTAAGAAAGTTAACTGCGTCATTGCTGACACCGACGATCAGGTCGACTGACGCAATTAAAATAAGAAGGCCCACCCCAATCATGAGAATTTCTGTATTCATGCGTCATGATATCCTTTTGCTAGGAGAAAATTTTATAGAAAGAAATAGGCGAAGTGACGCGCCTTTATTTGTTAGTTTTTTTGGGGCGTCTTTGTTCATCCCCGGACGAATACATACCCCAATTTCGCTTACAAATAAAGAGGTGGTTTCTGTTTGAATGATTGAGTTTCATTTTTGCTGCTGACGAGACGCGCGCGTATGAAGCATTAACGGGAGTTCAATGGATATATAGGACGTATGGTCTTTGGCTTGTGGACAGAAATGGGACCGGAGATACGAAAAAGGGTCAGCCGAAAACGGCTAACCCTTTTATCTCTTTAATGGTCGGAGCGAGAGGATTCGAACCTCCGACATCCTGGTCCCAAACCAGGCGCGCTACCAGGCTGCGCTACGCTCCGAGGACGGTACAAGTACCATGATCATCTAAGTGATGCAATAAAATCTTTGCGGTTTTTTCTATTTAAATTATCCACTCCGGGGAAGGGTTCATCCCTTCGAGAAATTGAATAACTTCTTCGGCAAGCGCCTTGGGATTGAGTCGTCCATCAAGTGTTAACTCCGCCGATTTTGGCGGTTCATAGCTTATTTCTGACATATTTCGCATGCTCTGATTTGTCCCTGGTTGGGACTGGTCATATCCGTTGTAGCGCGCAATACAGGTTTCCAGTGGACTGTCGAGATAAACTTCAAGGAAATCGATTTTGCCGGTAATCTCACGGGCTCTCTTGCGTTCGATGGCATACCTGGATGTGGTCGCCACCAGCACGATCAGTCCGGCTTCGGCCGCGAGTTTTGCGACTTCCCCAATTCGGCGAATGTGTTCAACCTGTCCGCTGTCAGAATCATCGAGATCAGAGTTCAGACCGCGGCGCAGATTGTCGCCATCGAACAGGCAACTGTGACGTCCTGCGGAGTGCAGGTGCTTTTGCACCATATTGGCAAGAGTCGTTTTTCCAGAGCGACGTCTGCCGGTAATCCAGATCACGGCCGGTTTTTGTCCTTTGATATCGGCCAGAGCGGCGCTGTCGACATCAATCTCCTGCCAGGGGATGCGGTCAGAGGGTGACAGGATCTCTTCTACCATACCGGCACCGACGGTCGCGTTGGTCAGCCGGTCGATCAGAATGAAACTGCCAGTCATACGGGTCTCGAGGTACAAGTCACAGGAGATGACATTGCTCAGGTTCAGCCGACACAGACCGACTTCGTTTAGTCCCAGCGCCTTGCCTGGTTCTTTCTGCAGGCTGTTGACATTGACCTTGTGGATGATCTCGGCGATCTGGACGGGAGTGGTTGCTGCGCCCATCTTGAGCAGGTAACTGCGACCGGGTAACAGATGCTGGTCATGCATCCAGACAATTTTGGCTTTTAAACGATCACTTGAGGCCGATTTACTGTCACTGGCGGTGAGCATCTCACCGCGGCTGATATCGATCTCATCTTCAAGGGTCAGGGTGACAGCCTGGCCGGCTACGGCGACATCAAGATCCCCATCAATGGTAATGATGCGGGCGACCCTGCTCTGCTTCCCTGATGATGCAACGATAATCTGGTCTCCGGGGTGAATTGTCCCGCTGGCGATGGTGCCGCAGAAGCCACGAAAATCGAGATTAGGCCGGTTGACCCACTGCACCCGCATCCGAAATGGTTTGTTGTGGCTGTTGTCGGGGAGGCCCAGCGTTTCCAGGTGATGCAGCAGACTCGGACCCTGGTACCAGGGGGTGTTTTCTCCAGCGGAGATGATGTTCTCCCCCTTAAGCGCCGAGAGCGGAATGCAGCAGATCTCCTCAAACCCGAGATCGGCCGCAAATTCATGATATTTCCGACAAATATCTTGAAAAACCTGTTGATCATAAGCGACCAGATCCATCTTGTTGATCGCCAGTACCACTTTGCGGATCCCGACCAGCGAGACCAGATAGCTGTGACGCCGGGTCTGGGTCAAGAGTCCTTTGCGGGCATCGACCAGAATTACCGCGACATCAGCTGACGAGGCGCCAGTGACCATATTCCGCGTATACTGCTCATGGCCGGGGGTGTCGGCGACAATAAATTTACGTTTGTCGGTCGAAAAGAAGCGGTAGGCGACGTCGATGGTGATCCCCTGTTCACGTTCGGCCTGCAGGCCATCGAGCAGCAGGGAGAAGTCAATCTCTTCCCCCTGGGTGCCGACTCTCTTGCTGTCAGCTTCCAGGGCTGCAAGCTGGTCTTCAAAGATAAACTTCGAATCCCACAGCAAGCGCCCGATCAAAGTGCTTTTGCCGTCGTCGACGCTGCCGCAGGTGATGAAGCGCAGGAGTGATTTCTCTTCCTGCTGTTTCAGGTAACCGAGAATATCCTCGGCGATCAGTTCTGATTGGTGTGTCATCTTAAAAATATCCTTCCTGTTTTTTCTTCTCCATCGAACCGGCCTGATCATGATCAATGGCACGTCCCTGGCGTTCACTGGTGCGGGCCAGGAGCATCTCCTGGATAATCGCCGGAAGGGTTGCAGCGATCGATTTGACGGCGCCGGTCAATGGATAACAGCCCAGGGTCCGAAAGCGGACGGGGATGTTTTTGACGATTTCGCCCGGTTGCAGCACAAGGCGGTCATCGTCAATCAGAATCAACATGCCATCGCGTTCAACCACCGGACGAACGGCGCTTAAGTAAAGCGGCACGATCGGGATCTGCTCGAGGTAGATATATTGCCAGATATCCAGCTCAGTCCAGTTTGAAAGCGGGAAGGTGCGGATCGATTCCCCTTTGTTGACCCGGGCGTTGTAGATGTTCCACAGCTCGGGGCGCTGGTTTTTAGGGTCCCAGCGATGATTGGCGCTGCGGAAGGAGAAGATCCGCTCCTTGGCGCGGGATTTCTCTTCATCGCGGCGCGCACCGCCGAATGCGGCATCGAAACCGTACTTGTCCAGCGCCTGCTTGAGACCGTCGGTTTTCATGATGTCGGTATAGCGTGCGCTGCCATGCACAAAGGGGGAGATCCCTTTTTCGACCCCTTCCTGATTGGTGTGAATCAGCAGATCGAATCCGACATCTTCAGCCATCTTATTGCGGAAGGCGATCATCTCCTTGAACTTCCAGGTGGTATCGACATGGAGCAGCGGAAAGGGGATTTTAGCCGGATAAAAGGCCTTGCGCGCCAGGTGCAGCATGACCGCTGAGTCTTTGCCGATGGAGTAGAGCATCACCGGGTTTTCGAACTCGGCAACGACCTCGCGCATGATGTGGATACTTTCGGCCTCTAACAATTCAAGGTGGGTCATCAGTCGTCCTTTTTGGAATCGTTCAAGATAAGCGGTGGTGCAAATTGAAATGATTTCCGGCTTTTCAGCGGCGATGCAGGCCGCACTCTTTATTCTCGGGGTTTTCCCACCACCAGCGGCCGGCGCGGATGCCTTCACCGGGTTTGATGGCGCGGGTGCAGGGTGCACAACCGATCGACGGATAACCCTGTTCATGGAGCTGATTAAACGGCAGGCGGTGCTCTGTTGCATAGGCCCAGACCTGCGCATCGCTCCAGTCAATCAGGGGATTAATTTTGATGATTCCACCGTGGGCTGCGTCGACTTCAATCCCGGCGAGTTCTACGCGAGTTGCACTTTGTGCCCGGCGCTGCCCGGTGATCCACCCCGCTCGACCTTTTAAGGCGCGGGATAAGGGTTCGACCTTGCGGATATGACAGCATTCGAGACGATTTCCAACGTTCTCACGAAAAGAGAAGAGTCCCTTTTCCCGTTCTAGGTTTTGCAGCGCCTCAGTTTGGGGCAGGTACCACTCGATCGCGAGTTGGTATTTCTGGAGCAGCGCTTCGGCGACCTCGTAGGTCTCTTCATGCAGGCGGCCGGTATCGAGGGCAAAAAATTTGACATCGCTTGCATGCTTGCGCAGCAGGTCGATGACGATAAGGTCTTCGACACTGAAGGAGCAGGCCATGGCAATATTCTGACTGCCGGCTTTGATTATTCCTTGTTCCAGAATCTTTTCTGCGGTGGGTTGGTTTTGCTCTTGGGAGGTTGCGTTCATGTCTCATCCTTTTTAGATCGAGTATTCCGGCTCAGTTTTCGGACGACCGTAGTCGATGCGGTTCCATATCCGCTCATGCGCGAAATAGAGGGCAAACTTGATCAGCGTGTCGGCCAGGCCGACAGTGGCGGCGAATTCGCCCTTGCCTGTCAGCCAGTAGACGAGGCATGTCGTGATAATTGTTGCCAGGACGCGCCATGAGAGAGCTTTAGCAATACTTCTACGGTTTGATTCCATCTTTAAATCCCCTTAGCCGAATGTGAAATACAAACTATATAAACATACTCTTTTTGTCAACAATAAAATCTAAACTAATACCACCAATTGTATGGTAAATTTTAACTATCCGTAATTCTGTGGTTATTTATTTTAATTAGGACAAAAAACTAACTTGACAAGCATGATCAACAAAGTCTAGATTCCTACCACACTAATTGATGAGGAGTTGTACTCATGGAGCTTGATGAACAGAAATTGCGCCTCGAGGGGATCTATAAACAGAATGAGCAGGGCGAATATATGCAGCGGGTTAAGCTGGCGGGAGGGATTCTTTCGACCCAGCAGGCTGGCACCCTGGCCAAACTTGGAGAAAGATTCGGCAGCGGGATCCTGCATCTTTCCACCCGGGGCAGCATAGAGTTCCATGGACTAAAAGCCGGGGATTTGAGCAAGATTTATCGCGGTCTGGCGAGCGTCGGTCTGTTCTCGCGCGGTGCTTGTGGCGGGGCCGTGCGCGGGATTTCCTGCAGCAGCAGTTTCGGTCCCGGATTTGGCCGGACTCAAGTTTTGCTGCGCCATTTTTTAACTCATTTCAGCGGGAACCCACATTTTGAAGGATTGCCGAAAAAATTCAAAATCGCGATTGAGGCAGGATACGCGCAGAGTCGTCATCTGATTCAGGATCTGGCACTGGTGCTGGTCGAAGAGCAGGGCGATGAGTCACGCTATGACGTCTGGATTGCTGGTGGGCTGGGCCGTGAACCTCAGGCCGGTTTTATCCTGGCCGAGAGGGTGATTGAAGCCGAACTGCTCCCGCTGGCAGAAGCGATCATCGCGATCTATAAAAACTGGGGTGAAAAGGGCCGGCGTCTGAAATATATGCTGAATACACTTGGAGAAGCAGAACTGCGTCGCCGTATCACTGAGCATCTGGAACAGCACCCTGTGGTTAGATTTTCCGATGCTTTTCCCAAACAACTCTTGCCGGCTGAGTCTTCTCAGCGGGTTGCGCTGGATATTTTTGTCGGGGAACTGCCTGCCGCGAAACTTAACCAACTTGTAACGCTGGCTTCCCGGCATAGTTGCGATTGGTTCCTTGTGACTCCGGATCAGAATATCGAAATGCTGGTTGACGGGAATATGGCGGCTCTGCAACAGTCCCTGACCGCCGCCGGATTTTATCAGGCAGATGAAGTAGGGGCTCTGCGTGTTTGCCCGGGCAACCAGGAGTGCCGTATGGGGCTCTGCGCCACGCGGGATCTGGCCCTGCGGATTCGCAGGGATTTCGGCCCAAAATTGCAAAATCGTTCCCTTGCCATCTCGGGCTGCCCGAATTCTTGCGCACAGCCGCAATTGGCTGATTTCGGAATTATTCCCAGCAGTTTGAGGCGCGAGGGGGAAACACGGGTTGCACAATTTAATTTATATGTACGGAGGGGCACGGGACTCGGAGAACTTCAGGCGACCGGCTTGAGTAAGATCGAACTATTGGCACAACTTGAGGAACGGCTGGCTTTGAGTTAAGGCCCAGCCGTCGCTGAGTTTAACCCTTATAAAAAGAAGAAGCCCTGCTGGTCACTGCCAGCAGGGCTTCTTCTTTTTATATCAGGATAATAAGGGTTTAGGGCAGAACGGTGACCAGTGCGGCACTGGTTGCTGCACGTCGCTGGCGCTCCAACTCTTTGGGGTCCGTCTCAACAAACTTTTCATCGGGGGTAATCTTGAAGATCGGTTGACCTTTGGAGACAATGGTCCCGTCACCACTTTCGATCAAAATTTTATCAATAGTCCCGGCAAAGGGGGCCGGTATTTTATTGAACATCTTCATGACTTCAAGAATAAAGAGCGGCTGTCCTTTCTCGAAGTGCATACCAACCGTGGCGAAAGGTGGAATTCCTGGGGCTTCCTGAGCGTAGTACATACCGCCGCCGGGGGTGACAATTTCGTCGGCCTTGGTGGCTGGTGGCGGCACCAGGATTTTTTTCATCGCCGCCTGGAGCTCCGGATCGTGAAGGTACTCAGGGATGGTGACTTCAAGGTTTTCCTCGACCTTAAGCGCATAAAAGTCGGTCGCTTCGGCGATGGAGAAGAGCACCCCGAGGAGTTCGTTGCCGGCTTCGAAACCGTAATGCGCGGCCTGAACCTGTTCCCAGGTCTTCTGGTCGAGGTTTCCCTGTGGCTTGTCGTTAGACAGCATCTTGGTCAGTTTGAGGTAGTCGTCTTTGTCGAGACCGAAGCGGTCACGCAGACCCGCATAAAACTGAAGGGCAGTTGAGAGTAGCTGATAGTCATGATCCCAGATCACTTCAGCAGCTGGAGCATCCTCGCGAGGCATCATATTAAGGTACTCGTAGGTCTCACCAATTACAGCTAGTGGGTTGCGCAGCCAGGTGATTTTGCCTTTTTCGAGCTTGAAACTATGTTTGTTCAGGCTCAGCCAGCCGGAGAGCAGATGCGGATCCTTAAGCAGGATTTCCATCGGGCGCGTCAGCAGAGTCCCTTTGCGATCGAGGGTCTCGGAAATGGCTTTTCTGCTCTCTGAATCGTCGGCGTGAAGGGTGGCGTAATGCTTCTTCATGGCGAAGAAGGCAAAGACCTCATCGATCTTGCTGGCGTGTTCTTTGAGACGGCCGACCAGAGTTAGATAGGGCACCACAAAACGGGTGGTTGGTTTGGCCATGACGTTGTTGCCGATAAACCAGTTGACCAGGCCGTAATGGAAGTCAAGGTTGGTCGCCAGATTGGAACCGCGCAATACTGTATTGCGCAGAATTTTGGAGAGGTGTTCGTAGCTCGTGGCGCGATCGACGTCCTGTGTCAGCAACAGCGCGATATTTGAGTCGTAGGCCCCGGCAACGTTGTACTTCATGAACAGCCCGGTATCCGGATTGGGGAGGCAGATCCCCTGATCGTCACGAATTTCACCGTCGATGGGTGCAGACCAGTAGCGAATCACGCCACCAGCGCTCGGCGAGAGGGAACAGTCGGTGGCATTCAGGCGCGCTTCGGCGGCGGCCCCGAAACGAGGGACGCGGGTTGGGCGGGGGAGGCGTTTTTTGTGCAGCGCCAGCAAGGCCATTGCTTCGACCAGAGACTCGACGACGAAGAAGTCAGTTTTGTCTTTGGGGTTGGTGAATTGGAGGCTGTAAACCAGTTCTGTGACCCGGTGTTCGACCTGGATACGGGTGTTGACCTCCATGAAATAGTGCCGTTCTCCGTCGACGATACACTCAAAAGTTGACGCCGAATCGAGACCGACGGCAACGCCAAAACGCTCCGATTCTTCCTCCATCCGCTTGAGGACCTTCAGGTCTGAGGCAAGGGCTTCGGCCTGCGCCTGGTTCTTGGCTTTTTTGGCTTTATTGATTTCAAGGGTCAGGGCTTCTTGAGTGACTGAAATCTCGAGTAGCTTCTGTTCATGCATCTGGAGTGAGCAATCGCGGCCGCCTAGCGCAATCGTCCACTCACCGTTACCGATGAGCTGGATTTCATTGTGACGGGTCTGTTCGATATTGAGTTCGATCAACACGTTTTTATTGTCACCGATTCCGTTGGCCTTGACCTCGGCCAGAACTTCACGCGCCAGTTCCGGGGCGGCTGCGGCCGCTGCGGCGATCTCTTTTTCACTGGGGGTTTTCTTTGTCAGCAGCGAAGCACCGAGAATCCGCTGCCCCTTACCGCCGCCGCCGCCGATCGCTTTCAGGCGGATACGGGCGCCAGGGTAGTTCTTAAACATAGCCACACACTCGGCCTCAACCTGCTTGCAGAGCTCCTCAATCGAGAAGAGATCGATTCCCTTGGCGTAGGATGCAAACAGGATCTGGTCGGCCAAGGATTCGAGGCTGAGCTTCTCATCCTTGATGATCTTCGGATCAACCTTTAACTCTTCGGCTTTGATCAGGGCGAGCAAAGATTCGCGGCTGGGGTGTTTTTTGACCAGCGTCCGGGCGGTGACATTGTCAATACCCGGAGTGACTGAGACATTTACCGTCAGAGCAGTGCGCTTGGCCTCATCCTTCTTGCCTGCGGCTCGCTGGGTCGCGGCACAGGGGCCGATAAACATCAAACCAGCATCTTCGATGGCCGCGACGAACTCATCATCTTCCGCCATAAAACCATAGCCGGCGAAGACCGCGTTATAACCGTTATCCTTGGCGATTTGGATAATCTGGCCGATCCGCTCGACACGCTCCTCTTTGGAAGCGCCAGAGTAATCGGGGACCCGATGTACCCGGCTGTTTTCGGTCAGTTGACGCAATTCGGGAGAGAGGGCGTTCGGATAGACGATCGAATCTTTCTCAGAGAGCAGGATGCCGTAATGGCTGATCCCCATCTCATTGTAGACGGTCATCGCTTCCATCCGAATCGGGCCGCGGCAAACAATCAAAGGCTTAAGGTTTTCACAGGTAAAGGATTTGACCCACTTGGAGGTCGACAGGCCGAGACGGCGATCACTGTGGATCAGCGGGTTGTTAGTATAGTTATCTTTCTGTGCCATGGTTTTAATCTCCAATGCCATGGGGTTTATGGACGCATCACGATTTTTCATAGGTCTTCAGGCTCCTGCGTGCTTAGTGGAATTCACGCTGGACGCCTTGCATCGGCGCAGCCTTATAGTGCCGGAGGAAGAAGTTCATGTTTTCTCCCAGAACCTTGCGCAAATCGGTCGGCATGACGAGTGAAGAGATCGAGCCGAGTGCCAGACCTTCTTTGGGGTTCATCAACTCTTTTTCATAGCGCAAATTTAGGGCGGCTTCCTGGGCTTTAAGGAAGTCAGTCGCCTCTTTTTCGGCATCCTTTTGGGCTTCGACCCCATCCACCCCGGCTTTGACACGTTCGCCGGTCAACTTCTTGATCATGGCGGGCATCCCGGCTCGCAGGGTGCGCAGCTCATTCTTGTAGACGAACTCTTTACCGGCAGGCCCCATTACGGCCAGACGAGTGGTCGGCAGGGCCAGCACCAGATCGGCTCCGGTCGGATAGTTGTTGTATGATGCATAGGCTCCGCCGTAGGCATTGCGCAGGATCAGCAGAATGCGGGGGGTGCGCACATCGACGATCGAATCAAGCATTGAACGGCCCGCTTGTACGATTCCACGTGCTTCCTGTTCGCGCCCGGGGAGGAAACCCGTGGTGTCTTCGATGAAGATAATCGGAATATTGTACAGGTTGCAGAAGCGCACAAAGCGCGCAATTTTATTGGCCGAATCGCAGTCGATCTGTCCAGAAGAGACCGCCGAGTTGTTGGCGCAGAAGCCGACAACGCTGCCGTCGAGACGACCGAAGGCGGTAATGACCTCACGGGCACGGGTCGGCTGCAGTTCAAAGTAGTCGCCGTGATCGCAAATCTGCTGGATAACAATCGAAACATCGACCGGGGTGTTGAAGCCGGTCGGTGAGTTGAAGGCTTTCTTGAACAGGGTGTTGATCTCCCAGGTTTTACGGTCCAGGGGATCGCTGGTCGGTTGGTAAGGGGCCATTACTCCGTTATTGTCGGGAAGGTAGCTGAGCAGACGGATTGCGGTGCGCAGGGCCGCCGTTTCATCTGAAACGGTCAGATCGGCGACACCGGTTGCCCCGTGGACTTTGGGTCCACCCAATTCTTCCGGGGTGACATCCTCACCCAGGACCGACTTGACAACGCCGGGGCCGGTCAGGCCGAAGAAGGTGTCCTCGGGCTGGATGACGAAACTCCCCTGGCGTGGCAGGTAGGATCCGCCGCCGGCGTTGAAGCCGAACATGCACATGATCGAAGGAACGACGCCGCTGATTTTGCGCAAGGCGGTAAAGGCTTCGGCGTATCCGTCTAGACCGCCGACTCCAGCAGGCACGAAGGCTCCGGCCGAGTCATTCATGCCGATCACCGGGATCCCCTTTTCTCCCGCCATTGTGAACAGCTTGGCCAGCTTGCTGCCGTTGGTGGCGTCAATCGAGCCGGCGCGGACCGTAAAGTCGTGGCCGTAGAGAGCGACATCACGCCCGCCTATGTTCAGGATGCCGGTGACCAGCGAAGCACCGTCCAGATTTTTACCCCAGTTTTGAAACAGAATATTCGGCTCGGCGTCAGTGAGAACCTTGATCCGCTCCCAGACCGTCATCCGTTTTTTAAAGTGTTGTTTTTCAATCTGGCCAACAGCGACCGACTTGATCGGACGTAGAATCAGGTCGTGTCCCTCCTGCATCACCTCTTCATAGGCACCGGTCTTCCCGGCAATTTCACCGGGGATGTTGAACTCGATTTTTTCGTCCGGAGCAAACGGATTTTTTAAAGATGGTTTGATTGCGGTTTTTGACATTTCGGTCATCCCTTTACATTGGAATTAGCGTTCAGAAGTCTTGCCGGCAGTCTTGCTGGCTGATAACTCCCCTGCCATAACTGGTTGGAAATACTGTTAATCGCTAGACATAGAGGTAAAACGGCGTTTTTATATCCCTGTAAACAAGCAAAATATGAGGCATGCTGTCAAGGGATATTTACTCAGCGTAAAATTTTTATGTCCTTTGAATTGCGGGTTTTGGAATGGCGGTGGAGTGATTTAGCAAACATCTTTTGATGTTTGAAGAGGGGGGTGAAATCGGGTTGTTGCGGCAGACTGAAAAAGACTTCGGGTGGAAGGAAAGTTAGCGGGAATGATTGAAATTCTTTATTGAAAGGGCGCCCGTTTCTGATGAGGTGAAAAGTGTTATGAAACAAAGTAAACGGATGATTCGAACCGAGCCCCTGAAGGCAGAAATCAATCGAGAGTCACAAAGAAAAAATTCTAGCCAGACTAAAGATTTTACCTGTGGGCTGATCCGTTCCGAAAGGTAAAATCGGATTGCATAGAGGAGGGTTTTTCTATTTCCTTGATGCGCGTCGTGTTTTGCTGGTTTCCGTTCGCTTTACTCCTGCAGCCTTTTGATCTCGTGTCTCGCTGAAGAGTTGTTGTTGGGCATCCCCGCGTCCGCATAGTCGAAGGGCTTCAAGCACATCCTGCTTGGATTCGGGTTTGTGATAGAGCAACAAGGCCTTTTGCAGGCGTTTCTCTTTTGTTGAAAGCGGGACATGAATGGGTGCGCCGCTGAATGGGTCAGTGCCGGTGTGATAAATACAGGTCGCCAGACTCCCCGGGGTCGGGGTGAAATCCTGAACCTGTTCGACGCGCAAGCGGTGCAGTTTAAGATAAAGGGCGACCTCTACCATATCTGCCAGGGTGCAGCCAGGGTGGCCACTAATCAGATAAGGGACGATGGCCTGACGCAGCCCGAGTTGTGCGCTGCGCTGCCTGAATTTATCTAAAAAATCGGTGAATATTTTGGCTCCGGGTTTGCGCATGACATCCGTTACCCGGTCAACCGTTGATTCCGGGGCGACTTTGAGCAGGCCACCGACATGGTGCTTTAGTAGATCATCAAAATATTGAGGTTGAAAAGGGAGTAGATCGTAACGCACCCCCGAAGCGACGAAGACATGGTTCACCCTTTGACGCTCGCGGATCTTGCCGAGCAGACGTACCGCGGGACGCTCATCGGTTTGAAGGTTCTTACACAGAGTCGGGTATAGGCAGCTGCCGCGGCGGCAGACTTTTTCGGCCGCTGGATTACCACAACGCAGGCCGTACATGTTGGCGGTCGGCCCTCCAACATCGCTGAGGGTGCCGCGAAACTCGGGGTGCTCGGTCAGGCGATCGACTTCGTTCAGGATCGAAGCTTCGGAGCGGGATTGAATGGTCTTCCCCTGATGGTGCGTAATTGCGCAAAAGGCACAGCCACCGAAGCAGCCGCGATGGCTGGTGACCGAAAACTTGATCTGCTCGTAGGCCG
This sequence comes from Geopsychrobacter electrodiphilus DSM 16401, assembly GCF_000384395.1. NCBI lineage: Bacteria > Pseudomonadati > Thermodesulfobacteriota > Desulfuromonadia > Desulfuromonadales > Geopsychrobacteraceae > Geopsychrobacter > Geopsychrobacter electrodiphilus. The sequence goes on along the minus strand of NZ_ARWE01000001.1, from coordinate 2,217,955 downwards.
GGATCTTCTCCTGGTAATCGGGGTGCGGAAGGCGTGTGAAGGGGAGGGCATAAACCCGGTCCAGTTGCTCTTCAGAAAGTGGGAGCCCAGGTGGATTAACCAGGACCTGACGTTGGGCGTGCTTTTGACTTAAGCCCTTCGCGGAATAGGGGTTCTGCTGCTCGCAGGTCAATTTGAATGCCAGATTATAGGCCTGCGGATCTGCGCTAACCTCTTCGAAGGAGGGGAGGGGGACCCAGCCTGCAAGAATTTCATTCGAAATTACTGCGGTCCCGCGGATATCTCGGATCTCGCTGAAATCTTCCCCCGCGTCCAGACGCGCAACCAATTCTAGTAAGGCCGTTTCGGCCATGCCGTAAAGCAGCAGGTCGGCCTTGCTGTCGATCAGAACCGAGCGCCGAACGCGGTCATCCCAATAATCGTAATGGGCTAATCGGCGTAAGCTGGCTTCAATCCCGCCAATGACCGTCGGTAGCCCTTTAAAAGCCCCTTTGACCGCTGCGGTGTAGGCAATTACAGCGCGGTTTGGACGTTTTCCGGCTCGGCTTCCGGGAGTATAGGCATCATCGCGGCGGATTTTTTTAGCTGCGGTGTAATGGTTGACCAACGAATCCATGGCGCCAGCGGAGATTGCGGCGAACAGGCGGGGACGACCCATCGTTCGGAAGGCTGCTTGATTCTTCCAGTCTGGTTGGGCAAGGATTCCGACCCGGTACCCGGCGCCTTCAAGCAGACGTGCAACCAGCGGAGTACCGAACGCAGGATGATCAACGTAGGCATCGCCACTGATGAGGAGGATATCCAGCTCGTCCCAGCCACGCTGTTGCATGTCGGCTCGGCAGGTAGGAAGAAAATTATAGCGCGTAAAATTTTTCAGGGATTAGGATCCTATCGTGACATTTTTGGCACAGTGGTGATTGTGAGTCTTTGGCTTCTGGTATGAACAATTCTCTGACGACCTGTCCTCTTCCATAGCATGAATCAGGAGCTCATGACCATCCGTGGCATATATTGATATGCTAAAATTAAACCCCGGTTTTATTGAAATATAGCAAGTTATTTCAGCAGTATAGGTGGTTTTTTGTGTTCCATGAATACTTTAAAGCGCAGTAAATAAACTATAAGTATGCTCAGTAGAATATTATATCAGCTAACATGTTGTTATATAAAGAAAAAATTAAAAAAAACGGCTTGACTTTAACTTTAATGGAGCTAGAATGTCAGACATAAAACCCTTTGAGGTAAAATAAACCATAAGGCGAAAGGAGCCTGTCATGAAATGTCCCGTGTGTGGAAGTTATGAACAAAAATCGTTTGACATGAGATCAGAACAATTTATCGAGAGTCTGGTTGAGTGTGCTGTCTGCTCTAGCAGTTGGTCAATTAACCATGGCCATGCTCAAGTGGTGGTCGATACCCAGCGGGCGTCATTTCTTGAAGCTCAGAGTGAATGTGTTGAAGCTGATGATTATCCCTGGGCGGTTTATAGCCAGGCTGTTTGAAGACTACGGCCAGGAGGAAATAGAAAATGGGAGCATTGCAAATCAATGAAGCGGTTCCTTGCCGCTGTGGAGGGCAGGTCAAGGTTTTTGGTCCCTGTGAATTTGCGCCACGGAGCCATTGGGGAGTCTATTGCGCCAAAGATTCCTGCCAGCGGATGTCGACAGCAGACAGCCTTGAAGGTGCAATTGAGAACTGGAACCATATGCTTGAACCGATTCATTTCTAAAGAATCTGTTTTATGCCCAATCCAGTCAAGATATGGCCGGCATCAATTTGGATACCGGCCGTCCAGTGATATCTGTTTCTCCATTCGCACCCACAGGCATTGGCAGGTCCAGACTGTTCAACCAAACCCTTTCATCAAATAAATATGTCGGGAATTATTCAATTCCACGAATTTATCCGGTCCTCACCTGATTCTTAACCAATTCCCAGCATTAGTCGTAACAGCCAGGCGAATCGTTGCAGTCGTCATTCACAGAAACAGATGATAGGCCGGGTCGCTGGTTGCCTCTTCATAGCGGTAGCCCAGTGCCTTCAAAAAATGCGCGAATTTAGCTTCATCCTCTGCCGGAATTTCGAGTCCGATCAGCACCCGGCCGAAATCTCCACCGATTGTGCGGTATTGAAAGAGTGAGATATTCCAGTTGGCACCCATGTCGGCCAGAAACCGGGTGAGAGCCCCTGGTCTTTCCGGGAACCAGAAGCGGTAGAGCTTTTCGCGCAAGGCCTCAGGAGAGCGACCGCCAATCATATAGCGCAGGTGGGTTTTGGCGAGTTCGTTGTCGGTCAGGTCTGTGCTGGCATATCCCTGTTGCTGCAGACGCTCGGTAAAGGCGGTCCGGGCGATGCTGCCACCCAGTGAGACCCCGACAAATATATGTGCCTCTTCACGGGTTGACAGGCGATAGCTGAACTCGGTGATATTTGTCTCTTCCAGAACTTCGCTGCATAGATGACGCAGGGATCCCGGTTTTTCTGGGATGGTCACGGCAAACAGAGACTCGCGCTGCTCGCCAGTCAGGGTGCGTTCGGCGATATAGCGCAGGCGTTCAAAATTCATGTTGGCGCCGGAGTTGATGGCGACCAGCGTTTGCCCTTCTGGTTTTCGCTCACGTACATACTGGTTGATCCCGGCCATACCGAGTGCGCCCGCTGGTTCCACAATCGAACGGGTTGCCTGGTAAACCGATTTAATCGCACCGCAGATCTCATCCGTACTGACCCGAATGATTTCATCGACATACTTCAGACAAAGATCAAAGGTGAACTGTCCCACTTTTTTGACCGCAACGCCGTCGGCAAAAATTCCGACTGCGTCGAGTTCGACTGGATAGCCGGCCTTGAGTGAGTGGTACATGGCATCACTGTCGTAAGGTTCGACGCCGATGACTTTAATATGTGGGTCAAGAGCTTTCAGATAGCAGGCCATCCCGGCAATCAACCCGCCCCCACCAACCGGGACAAAGACCGCATCAAGTTTACCGGCGCTCTGACGCATGATTTCATCGGCAACCGTCCCCTGACCGGCAATCACAAGTTCATCATCAAAGGGGTGGATGTATGTCATCCCGTTCAGGCCTGCCAACTTGGTACAATGCGCGGCCGCTTCCGAATAACTGTCACCATGTAACACCACTTCGGCCTTTAAAGCCTTGACGGCGCAGACCTTAATCTCCGGGGTAGTGGCGGGCATGACTATCAGGGCTTTAAGCCCTAATTTAAGCGCCGAGAACGCGACCCCCTGGGCGTGATTTCCGGCTGAGGCTGCGATGACGCCCTTGGCTTTTTCGGTCGCGCTGAGATGTGCAATCTTATTGTAGGCTCCGCGGAGTTTGAAACTGAAAACCGGCTGCAGATCTTCGCGTTTCAGCAGGATCCGGTTGTGAAGCTGGGCGGAGAGCGCTGTCGCTTCCTCGAGTGGGGTTTCGATCGCCGCTTCGTAGACCTTTGAGGTCAGGATCTGGCGCAACATCCTCTGCATGACGGGCTCCTTAAAAAGAAGTGAAGACCGCTTTTTTAGCATGAAACAACCGCTGTTGCCAGAACTCATCAGAAAGTCCCGGCGGATTGACAACAATCAGGCAAGAGCTAGACTTGCTGAGGTTGAACCGGGTTGCTTCGGCTCCCCGGATTGAATTGTTGGGCGTTGCCATAATAAGGGGAAAAATGGCCTGGCATCCTGAAATACAAACTGTGAGCGTCGGCGGATATAACTATGCCCTGTTGGACCGAGGGGCGGGGGATGAAGCAGTCGTTTTGATTCACGGCATTACGACCTATTCTTTTATCTGGCGTAAAATCCTGCCGTTATTGCCGACCTCAAAACGAGTGATCGCCCTAGATCTGCTTGGTTGCGGTGGCTCTGACATGCCCTTGGATGTTGGTTATTCCCTCAGTGAACATGCTGAGCGTCTTGTCCCGCTCCTGCAACAGTTGGGAGTTAGACGGGCCCATCTGGTCGGGCATGATGTTGGCGGCGGGGTAGGGCAGATTCTTGCCGTACGTTATCCCGAGATCCTGATCGATCTCTGTCTGATAAATTCGGTCGCCTATGACTACTGGCCGGTTCAGCCGATCACTACCCTGCGCATCCCCCTGTTTCGCCATTTTGTCATGTCGACCCTTGATATTGGCGCCTTCAGAATGGTCATCCGTCGTGGCCTGTATCACAAAGATCGCCTTGATCCTGAACTCCTCGAGCTTTTCAGTGAACCCGTAAGCACTTCCCTCGGGAGAAAGGCTTTTCTTCATTTTGCCCGGTGCCTTGATAATCGCAACCTGACCAGCATCGCCGGGGAGTTACGGAAGCTGCACATTCCGGTGCTGCTGATTCGTGGTGAGGCTGATGTTTATTTAAGCGAAGAGATCTCATTGCGCCTCAAGCGTGAAATTCCGGGTTGTCGACTGTTGAGAATTCCGACCGCAGGCCATTTTATCCAGGAGGATGAACCAGAGCTGGTTACTGCCGCCCTGATCTCCTTTTGGCAGGGGGATGTGGTAGCTGGGGCGGTTGGTTGAAATGGCCGTGTTGTCGAAAACTATCAGATGAATAAGGAGATGAATGTCATGGGGATCAAGGGGACCGAAACGGAAAAGAATTTGCTCAAGTCTTTTGCCGGCGAGAGCCAGGCGCGTAATCGTTACACTTATTTTGCGGCCAAGGCCCGCAAAGAGGGCTATGTCCAGATTTCTGAGATCTTTCAGGAGACCGCAGATCAGGAAAAAGAGCACGCCAAACGGTTTTTCAGCTTTCTTGAAGGGGGTGAACTCGAAATTGTTGCGGCGTTTCCCGCCGGGATAATTGGCTCGACTGCCGATAATCTCGCGGCGGCGGCAGCGGGAGAGCATTTTGAGCATACGGAGTTGTATCCCTCTTTCGCGAAAATAGCCGACCATGAGGGATTCCCCGCAATTGCAGAGGTCTTTCGAGCGATCTGCGTAGCTGAAAAACAGCACGAAAAAAGATACAATGACCTGCGCAGTAATATATTGAGTGGTACAGTATTCAAACGTAGTGAATCAGTTGTGTGGCGCTGCCGCAATTGCGGCTATCTGCATGAGGGGTCGGGTGCGCCGGGGGTATGCCCAGCCTGCGTTCATCCGATTGATCATTTTGAAATTTTGGGCGAAAACTACTAACAGGGAGAATTTTGACCAATGGCTAAGCAACTCGAGATTTACAAATGTTCGATCTGTGGCAACATCGTAGAAGTTATGCATGGTGCAGCCGGGGCTCTAGCCTGCTGCGGCCAGAACATGGCACTCTTGACCGAAAATACTACTGACGCCGCAACCGAAAAGCACGTGCCGGTTGTTGAGGTTGCCGGTAACAAGGTTAAAGTCCAGGTCGGCAGCGTCCCCCATCCCATGCAGAATGAGCACTTTATCGAATGGATCGAACTGATTGCTGACGGGAAGTCATACACCCAGTTTTTAAAGCCGGGTGAAGCCCCTGCGGCTGTGTTCGAAGTTTCAGGAGCCAAGAATCTGTCGGTGCGGGAATATTGTAATTTACATGGGCATTGGCAGGCTAAGGGATAGGATGATGATTTAGTCCCTTCTCCAAAAGAAGGGGGCTTTTAAACATTTACAAGCAAAAAAGCGGGCTGCCCCAAACGGGACGCCCGCTTTTTTTATTATTCCTGGTTGAAGGTAATCTTGTATTTGAAGGTCGTCGGATCCAACCAGTCGATGGTCTGGCCGCCGACCTGGGCAAAGGGGTACATCAGATAGTTGATCTCCACTCCCACTTGTGGCGGATTCAAGGTCAGATCGCGCCCTTCGGAGAGGCGGATGCGGTAGGGATCAACGTTGCCGAAATAGTAGGCGCGCAATTTGGCGACCTTGGGATCATTTAAATTAAGGTTTTGTTTGAGCATCGCCTTGCGTACATCGGCCGGATCGATAGCCACCCAGCCGGTTCCGGGCAGATAGAATTCAGCCCAGCAATGTTGCCAGCCGGTGATGTCGGTCCCGTCTTCCTTGCCGAGGCGCAATCCCAGGATTTCACGCGCCGGAACGCCTGCCGAGCGGGCGATGGCAACGTAGAGCGAACTGATGTCGGCGCACTTGCCGCCGGGGCGCTCTAAGAGTTGCGGCACATTGCCCAGGCCACAGCCGCGGGTCTCAGGATCGCGAAAACTGTTGTCGACGGTCCAGTCATAGATGGCACGGGCTTTGGCAAGAATTCCCTTTTTGCCAGCGGTAATTTCATTGGCCAACGCTTTGACCGGGCCATCAATCGGCCCGAGCCTGGTTGCCGACAGATAACGACCGAAGGTTGCCTGGTCTAAAGGAATTCCCTGGTCAATCAACTTGCTGCTGGTCTGTTCTGCCCGCTCGGCGCGGAACTTAAGGATCAGCTTGCGGGATTTTGCGTCTTCGTCCCATCGTGAATAAAGAATCGGATTCCCGTCCTTGCTATCGGTGTAAACGGCAGTTTCTGCAGAATCTGTGTGCCATGAAATCTGGTCAATTTTCTGCGATTCGCTGGAAATCGGGTAGGGGAGCCAGAGTTTGACCTCTTGCCCGGTAGTGTGTGCTGAAAGGTCGAATTCCATTGTCACTGTGCCTGTTTGGCTTTTTGCTAGAACGGGAAGAGAAAACAGGCAGATCATCAGGGTCAAAATAAGTTTTTTCAAGGAGAGCACCTCTTTATAATTATATTGAACGGAGGGAAGAAAATACTTTGATCGACTGCTATAGTCCAATATAAAATATCGATAATAACTTTTAACAGGATAGGAATCGTCTATGGATATGCGGCGGCTGGAAATTTTTTATCGCGTCATCGAAGAAGGCGGGTTTACTAAAGCGGCTCGAGTAATGTCCCTGACCCAGCCGACCTTGAGTGAAGCCGTGCGTCTGCTTGAGGAGGAGTTGGGTACGCAATTACTTAATCGCCAGGGCCGTGTAATCCTGCCGACGGATTCCGGGCGGCTGTTGCAGGGCTATGCGAAGAAGATATTTTCATTGCGACAAGAGGCTGAGGCCGACTTAAAGTCTTTGTCAGCTGGTGAGCACGGGGAACTGGTACTTGGAGGGAGTACTGTGCCGGGGACCTACCTGCTGCCCTCCCTTGTTGCCGAATTTCGCTGCCTTTATCCCCAGATTGGTGTCAGTTTACAGATCGCCTCAACGGCAAAAATGGTGGAAGGTCTTCGTCATAATCAGTTAGAGCTGGCCCTGGTCGGGGGAGAATTGCGCGACAAGACACTGGAGGCTGTTCCCTGTTTCGGTGATGAACTGATATTAATTGTGGCCCCCGGTCACGCGTGGACTGGTCGGGAGTACATTGCTGAGATAGAATTGCTCAAGGTCCCTTTGTTGTTGCGCGAGCAGGGCTCTGCTACGCGTAAATTATTTGAAGAACATCTGAAGAGTCATGGCAAAGGGTTACTCCCCGAAAATTTAATTGCCGAAGTTGGCGGCAATGAGGCTTTGAAGCAGGGGGTGCTGGCTGGATTGGGTGTTGCGGTGATCTCAAAACTGGCCGTCGCCGGTGAACTGCAACGCGGCGAACTGATCGCACTTCAGCTTGTCGAAGGTCCGCTACGCCGCAGTTTTTACCTGGTTCAGGCAAAGGGGTTTAAATTATCGGTTGCAGCCCAAAGATTTAAAGCTCTGGTGTTGGCGAAGGGGCAGGCTCTGTAGGTGCCTGTCCCGTTTTAGTTCTAATTGCGTTTCTCCCGATCAGGACGTAGAACGAGTTTCCCTTCCTGGTCCTCTTCACTGTGTCCTGTCAACGTTTTACCTCCTGGAGTTATTAGTTGGACCATCGCATTTAATTAAGCGGAATTATGCCCCGGTTGTGTCGAGGGCAGCTGAGCGTTTTATGGTTTTGGTATTGGCTGAGGGTACTGCCGCCGCCGGCCCCTTTCCCTCCCGGTAAGTATCGGAAACAAAAACACCTCCGAGCCACAGGGGAACCGGAGGTGTTTATCCTTTATGACTATCAAAAATAATCAGTCGAGCAGCTCGACAATTTTCGCCGCCATCCCGACATAGCTCGCCGGACTCATCGCGAGCAGGCGCTTTTTATCCTCATCAGCCAGGTCGAGGCCTTCAACAAACTGGCGAATCGTCTCGCGATCGATCTTCTGGCCACGAGTCAATTCCTTCAGTTTTTCATAGGGCTTCTCGATCCCCGCCTTGCGCATCACCGTTTGGATCGGTTCTGCCATGACCTCCCAGGCGTTGTCGAGATCGTCGCACAGCTTCTGTTCATTAAGCTTCAACTTGCTCAAGCCTTTGATGGTCGAATGGTAGGCGATCATGCTGTAACCGAAACCGACCCCCATGTTGCGCAGCACCGTGGAATCAGTCAGATCTCTTTGCAGGCGTGAGATGGGCAGCTTGGCAGAGAGATGTCCGAACAGGGCATTGGCCAGGCCACAGTTGCCCTCGGAATTTTCGAAGTCGATCGGGTTGACCTTGTGCGGCATGGTCGAAGAACCGATTTCGCCTGTAACCGTCTTCTGGCCGAAATAGGCCATCGAGATGTAGGTCCAGAGGTCGCGGTTGAGATCGGTGAGGATCGTGTTCCAACGCGCCATGGCATCAAAGAGTTCGGCCATGTAGTCGTGCGGTTCGATCTGGGTGGTGAACAGATTCTGGACCAAACCCAGATCATTTTCGATGACACCTTTGGCAAGTCTGGTCCAGTCGACCTGCGGGTAGGCGGAGAGGTGGGCGTTGAAATTGCCGACCGCACCATTGAGCTTGCCGAGCAGTTCGACCCTGGCGATGTTGCTGCTCTGTTTCTGGAGGCGCGCAGCGAAGACCGCCAACTCTTTACCGACTGTCGTCGGTGAAGCGGTTTGACCGTGGGTGCGGGCCAGCATCGCGATATCCTTGAACTCATGTGCCAGAGCTTTAAGGGTATTGATAATCTGCTCTTGCAGCGGCCTAAGGGCGGCGGTGCCGTCCTTTAGCATCAGGGCATGCGACAGATTATTGATATCTTCCGAGGTGCAGGCAAAGTGGAGGAATTCCGACAGCTCTTCAAGCGAAGACCCGGTAATCTGATCTTTCAGGTAATATTCAACCGCCTTGACGTCATGGTTGGTCACCGCTTCGATCTTCTTGATCTTCTCGGCCTCTTCCGGGCTGAAGTTGGTCACAATAGCACGCAGCTGTTCCTCTTCCCGGGAGGAGACAGCGCGACATTCAGGGATACCGCTCTCCTTGCACAGGGCGAGCAGCCACATGACTTCGACCTTGACCCGGTTCTTGAGCAGGGCGTATTCGGAAAAACACTCGCTGAGCGGGGCGACTTTGGTGGCGTAACGCCCGTCAATGGGGCTGATGTCGGTAATCATAAGTTTCTCCTTTACATTAATCGGACGGCAAATATAGCCAAGGAACCAGGGAACTGCAACCCCTTCGGTTGCGCATGACGATCAGGGTGCTTAATAACTGACTGCCGGACTTTTGCCAGTCGTTGACAGTCTGGAAAATTCGCGTCAGTATCCCATTTCATCATGTCTGCACAGACGGAGAATCTAATCATGAAAGTTACCGCTGTTATTCCTGCCCGCTTTGCCTCGACCCGGTTTCCTGGCAAACCCTTGGCCCTGATTCTGGGTAAAACCATGATTGAGCACGTCTACCGGCGGACGCTTGCCGCGCAAACGATCGACCAGGTTCTTGTTGCAACCGATGATCAACGGATTTTTGACGAGGTTCTGGCCTTCGGTGGCGAGGTGATGATGACGCGTGGTGATCATCCTTCAGGGACGGATCGTCTGGCTGAAGTGGCGGCTAAAATTGACACGGATATTGTCGTCAATGTCCAGGGGGATGAACCATTGATTGTGCCGCAGATGATTGATGAAGCCGTACGCCCCTTACTGAATAATCCGGCCTTGCAAATGGGGACGCTCTGTAGCCGTATCGACCGGATTGAGGATTATCTCAGTCCCAACGTGGTGAAACTGGTTTGTGATCAGCAAAGCCGCGCACTTTACTTTTCGCGCGCCCCCATTCCTGCTCCGCGTGATATCCCGGCGGCTGAACTGGGCCAGCGTTTGAATGAATTGAATGCTCGCCGGCACATCGGCCTTTATGTTTACCGGAGAGAGTTTTTGCTGCGGTACCCTTTACTGCCCCAAACTCCGCTGGAGATATTGGAGTCTCTTGAGCAATTGCGCGCTATGGAGCATGGCATAGACATCCATGTGGCGCTGACCAGCTATGACTGCCATGGGGTAGACACGCCTGAGGATCTTCAGCGTGTTGCAGCGATTATGCAGCGCGAAAACCTCTCCTTATGAATCAACTGTCATGGGCTGGGACCATCGATTTCAACCTGGGCAGAATCAATCCTGATTTTTAGTCAGTTCAGGTCTATCCTCTGGGGCCTTTTTTGTGTAACATCGCTCCTTTCGGGCTGAGCTCAGCAAGACGGTCTTTATTGTGATTTTTGAGCCTCAGGTTAACTGTTTTTTTATCCTTCAAGGAGCTAGATTCTGGCTATGAAGACGAAGTTTCTCTTTGTCACCGGTGGTGTTGTTTCGTCCCTCGGAAAAGGGTTGGCCGCTGCGTCGATCGGCGCATTGATGGAGGCCCGTGGTCTCAAGGTATCGATGCAGAAAATGGACCCCTACATCAACGTTGATCCCGGGACCATGAGCCCGTTTCAGCACGGTGAAGTCTTTGTCACCGATGATGGCGCTGAGACCGATCTTGATCTGGGACATTACGAGCGCTTTACAACTGCGCTGCTCTCGAAAAAATCGAACTTCACCACGGGTCAGATCTATGATTCGGTCATCCGCAAGGAACGTCGGGGTGACTATCTTGGCGGCACTGTTCAGGTTATTCCTCATATTACCAATGAAATCAAAGAGAAGATCCTCGCCAACGCCAAAGGCGTAGATATCGCGATCATTGAAGTTGGTGGCACCGTCGGCGATATTGAATCTCTCCCTTTTCTGGAAGCGATTCGCCAGTTTCGTTCTGATCGCGGCCGCGATAATGTTTTGTATATTCATCTGACGCTGGTCCCGTATATTCAGACTGCCGGTGAGCTGAAGACCAAGCCAACCCAGCATAGTGTTAAAGAATTACGCGAGATCGGCATCCAGCCCGACCTGTTGCTCTGTCGTTGTGATCGCGAAATTCCCCACGATATGAAGGCGAAGATTGCCCTTTTCTGTAATGTTCCCGAGGATGCGGTTATTACCGCGCGTGACGTACCATCAATCTATGATGTGCCGCTTGCGTTTCACGAGCAGGGTCTTGATGAGCGGATCGTTGATTATTTGAATATCTGGACAAAGGCTCCTGATCTGGCTGCCTGGAAGCGGATTTCCAAGCGGGTCAGTGATCCCAAAAAATTTACGCGGATTGCAATTGTTGGCAAATATGTCGATTTAACAGAGAGCTACAAGTCGTTGGCCGAGGCTCTTACTCACGGCGGAATTGCCAATAATAGTAAAATTGAGCTGGAATATATCGATTCAGAATCGATTGAGCGGCTCGGCGTTAATGGTGTTTTTGATAAGGTCGACGGGATTCTTGTCCCCGGCGGTTTTGGCGAGCGGGGCAGTGAAGGGAAGATCGCGGCTATTCATTATGCGCGCGAGAATAATATTCCGTTCTTCGGCATCTGTCTCGGCATGCAGATGGCGGTGGTCGAATTTTCGCGTCATGTCTGCGGTATTGATGATGCCTATTCACGTGAATTCAATGAAGAGACCCAAAATCCGGTTATTGACCTGATGGAGCACCAGAAGAAGGTTGATACCAAGGGGGGAACGATGCGACTTGGGGCCTATCCTTGTGAATTGCAGGAAGGGACGCTGGCCCGTCGCATCTACGGGCAACAGCATATTGACGAGCGGCATCGGCATCGCTATGAGTTTAATAACGCTTACCGCCAGAAATTGACTGACTGCGGTTTGACCTTCTCGGGGCTTAATACCGAGGCCGATCTGGTTGAAATCGTTGAACTGAAGGACCATCCCTGGTTTCTGGCTTGTCAGTTCCATCCTGAATTTCGCAGTCGTCCGCTCGATCCTCATCCACTGTTTGAGTCCTTTATTGGTGCGTGCGTTAAAAAGCAGGGGAAATAGATGAAGATTGTCGAGATTGGCCCGGTTCACTGCGGGGGGGGACTGCCGCTGGTGCTCTTTGCCGGCCCCTGTGCTATCGAGAGCGAGGGGCTCTGTCTGCGCATCGCGGAGCGTCTCAAAATGCTCAGCGAAGAGTTGGGTTTCCCGTTGATCTTCAAGGCCAGTTACGATAAGGCGAATCGGACCTCGGTCGACTCTTTTCGCGGTTTGGGGATGGATGAAGGTCTGCGGATTTTGCAGAAGGTCAAGGATGAGTTTGAGCTGCCAGTGATCTCGGATGTTCACGATATCTCACAAATTAAAGCCGCCGCCCAAGTTCTGGATGTCTTGCAGATCCCGGCTTTTTTGAGTCGTCAGACCGACCTGCTGGTGGCCATCGGCCTGACCGGCAAACCGGTCAATGTTAAAAAGGGACAGTTTATGGCGCCCTGGGATATCGAGCATGGCATCGGCAAGATCCGGTCGACCGGTAATGAGCAAATTCTGCTGACCGAGCGTGGCGCGAGTTTCGGTTACAATAATCTGGTGACAGATATGCGTTCGCTTGTGATCATGCGCGAAACCGGCTACCCGGTGGTTTATGATGCCACTCACTCAGTCCAGCTTCCCGGTGGTGCCGGGGGGACTTCCAGTGGCCAGCGTCAGTATGTGGGAGCGCTGTCACGTGCGGCAGTAGCTACGGGGATCGACGGGCTCTTCTGGGAGGTGCATGAAGATCCGGACAACGCCCTGTGTGACGGTCCGAACTCACTCCCACTGGACAGCCTCAAGCAGATGCTGCAACAGATGATGGCGATTGATGCGCTGGTCAAATCCTGAGGATATCGGTAATGAAAATGATCGAATCAGCCAGAAGAGTTCTCCAGATTGAAGCGGATGCCGTATTGGCCATGATCCCACGACTCAATGGGGATTTTACCCGTGCGGTTCAAGCGATCCTGAAATGTGAAGGCCGTATAGTCGTGACCGGCATGGGTAAATCTGGGCTGATCTGTCAAAAAATTTCAGCGACCCTGGCATCGACCGGAACCCCGGCACTGTTTCTTCATCCCGCCGAAGGGATTCATGGCGATCTCGGCATGATGACCAAGAACGATCTGGTATTGGCGGTTTCAAACTCGGGCGAAACCGAAGAGATCTGTCGCATCCTGCCGGTGATCAAACGCATGGGGTTGCCCTTGATCGGCATGGCTGGAAATTCAAAGAGCACGCTTGCCCAGGCCTCAGATATTTTTCTTGATATCAGCGTGGCCGAAGAGGCTTGCCCCCTCGGACTAGCTCCCACCGCAAGTACCACTGCAACCCTGGCGATGGGGGACGCGTTGGCGGTTGTGCTCCTCGAGCAACGTGGATTTCGCGCTGAAGATTTTGCGCTCTTCCATCCTGGCGGCGCTCTTGGTAAACGCCTGTTGCTACGCGTTGAAAATCTGATGCATTCCGCAAATGCCATCCCGCGGGTCAACAGTGGAACCCTGTTGCGCGAGGCCCTTTTCGAAATAACCGAGAAACAGATGGGGGTGACGGGTGTCGTTAACGATGCAGGGGAGCTCCTTGGTGTCTTCACCGATGGTGACTTGCGACGTGTCATGGAGACGGGCCTGGAAAGTCTGAAAAAACCGATTGATGAGGTGATGACCAGCACTCCGAAACGGATACTGCAACGAAACCTTGCCGCCAAGGCGTTGCAGGTGATGGAAACCTATTCGATTACCTCTCTGTTTGTGTTTGCCGACGAGGATGGTCGGGTGCCTGTCGGAATTGTCCACCTACATGATCTGCTTAAGGCCGGAGTGGTTTGATGCAACGAAAAGCTGCCGGAATCAAACTTCTCCTGCTCGATGTCGATGGTGTGATGACCAATGGTCAGATTATTTATGATGGTGCTGGCAACGAATTGAAGATGTTTCACGTGCGTGATGGTCACGGACTTAAGCTGCTTCAGCGCGCCGGGATCAAGGTTGGAATTATCACCGGCCGCTCCTCTCAGGTCGTTTCACGGCGAGCTGCGGAGCTCGATATCGAAATCCTCTATCAGGGGGCCCTCAACAAGCTTGACCCCTATCTTGAAATTGTCACCCAGAGTGGTCTCAGGGAAGAGCAGATCGCTTACATGGGGGATGATTTGATCGACCTGCCTGTCCTGCGACGGGTTGGGTTTTCCGCTACGGTCGCCGATGCAGACGCTGATGTCAGAGGGCTGGTAGATTATGTTTCGAAGTTTTCAGGTGGGGCGGGTGCCGTGCGCGAAATTTGCGATCTGTTGCTGAAGGCGGGTGGTCACTGGGACGAGGTGACGGCGCGCTATTTCTCAGCCGACAGGTAGGGGCTGTTTCTTGGCCGCAGCAGGTAAAAGACGATTTCGGGCTCAGCGTCTGATCTTGGTGCTGATCCTTCTGGTGTTGTTTGGGTTGGTTGGAATGCTCTTGCGCAGTAATCTCTTTGACGCCCCGGTTACTGAGGTTATTGAAAAGCTTCCTGATAATGTTGATCTGGGTCTGGACAGGGTTCACTATAGTCAGAACGAAAACGGAGCCACCAGTTGGGTGCTTGATGCTGATCGTGCCGCATATCAGCGTAAAGAGGAAGAGCTGGTTTTAACCGCTGTCGAACTGACTTTTTTTAATGCCGGACGTTTTGGCGAGATGAAACTGAAGGCGGCGTCGGGTGTCCTTCATCGGCAGCAGAAGAAAATAGACCTCGCCGGAAACGTCCATATTACCATGAGTACCGGTGAAAACTTTCAGGCTGAAACCCTGCACCTTGATTATGCTCTAAAAATAGCTTCGACCAAGGATCCGGTGCGAATGTGGGGGCGTCAACTCGAGCTAACCGGAATCGGCATGCGCCTCGATCTGAATCAGGGGAAGTTGCAACTTCTCGAAAAAATCCATGCCCTGTTTGATGAACGTTTAAGTAAAGGAGCATCCAGGTGACTTATTGCAGTTGGTTCCTGCTGTTACTCTTAGCGGCTTCTCCGGCGTTTGCCTCCAATGCTCAGAAAGCAGCCTCCCCTGAGGGCCCGATCGAAGTAACATCCATGCGCATGGAAGCTGATCAGCAGGCGGGCAAGGTTCAGTTCATCGGGAACGTTGTTGGAAAACGTGGCGGGATGACTATTTACGCTGAACAGATGACCCTTTTTTTTATAGAGAATGAAACCGGTAGAAAGCTTGAGCGGATTGAAGCGACAGGGAAGGTGCGGATCGTTGATGCCGAACGGGTTGCTACCGCCGATCATCTGGACTTTTTGCAAGCGACTGAGAAAATGACCTTGAGCGGTCATGCCGAGGTTCATCAGGCCGGCAATCTTGTTGAGGGTGACGAAATTGAAATTTTTCTGCGTGAGAACCGATCTCTGGTCAAGGGCGGTCGGGAAGGCCGGGTTCGGGCTATATTTACCCCTGAACAGGAGAAAAAGTGAAAACTTTGCAGGCGCGAGGACTTGAAAAAAGCTACGCCGGCCGCAAAGTCGTTGGCGGCGTCGACTTAACGGTTTGTTCCGGCCAGGTGATTGGACTTTTGGGCCCCAACGGTGCGGGGAAAACCACCAGTTTTTATATGGTTGTCGGTCTGGCGCGGCCGGATGCCGGGCGGGTGTTCCTTGATGATATCGACTTGACCGATTTGCCGATGTATCAGCGTGCCCGGATGGGAATCTCCTATTTACCGCAGGAAGCGTCGGTCTTCCGTAAAATGACAGTTGAAGAAAATCTGCTGGCCATTCTCGAAACCCTCAACTTAAACAAATCTGAGCAGTTGGAGCGACTCGAATCTCTTCTTGAAGATTTTCGCATCGGGCATATCCGAAAATCCAAAGGTTTTGCTCTCTCCGGCGGAGAACGGCGAAGGGTTGAGATTGCACGCTCTCTGGTTTTAGAACCTTCATTCCTGCTTCTGGATGAACCTTTCGCCGGAATTGATCCTCTGGCTGTCATTGACATTCAGGGCGTTATTGGACAATTGAGAGATCGCGGCATAGGTATATTAATCTCAGACCATAACGTGCGTGAAACCCTTGGGGTCTGTGATCGGGCCTATATTCTGAATCAGGGGGAGCTTTTGGAATTCGGGACACCAGAGGAAATAGCCTGCAGCGAGAAGGCACGCACGATCTATCTTGGTGAAAAGTTTAGACTTTAAGGGTGAAATCTCAGGTTGAATCTCCAGAATTGAAAATAAGAGTTTTCCAAAGAATGAGAATTGGCACAGACTTTTCAGGCCGGGAATGATAAACTCTGTTTCGAGGGGATCGTTTAATGAATTGCCGGTGGGCAGAATCGGATAATACGTCTTTATGGCTTTAGATCTACGCTTACAAGTCAAGCTCAGTCAGCAACTTGTTATGACTCCCCAGTTGCAACAGGCGATTAAGCTGTTGCAGCTGTCACGGATGGAGCTGGTCGATGTTGTGACCGAGGAGTTGGCCGAAAATCCCTTGCTCGAGGAGGGAGATGACCAGCCGGTATCTGACCTTCAGTCCGAAGAGAAACCGGCCGTAGAAGAGGGTTCGGAAGAGATTAAAGGCGAATCGGAAGGGGTTGATGACATTGACTGGCAGACGTACCTCGAGGGTTACAGTCTCAGCAGTACAACAACCACCGATGTCTATGAAGATAACGAAGATCGGCCTTCATTTGAAAGCCTGCTTACCAAAAAAAGTACTCTCTTTGATCATCTGATGTGGCAACTCAATATGTCGAAGGTCCCTGAAGCTGAGCATCTGGCGGCGGCAGAGATTATCGGGAATATTGATGACGCCGGTTATCTGCACGCCAATCTTGAAGATATCTGCATGGCCACCTCCGTTACCGAGAAAATAGCTCAACAAGCATTAGATCGTGTGCAAATGTTTGATCCGGCTGGAGTCGCAGGGCGCAATCTGCAGGAGTGCTTATTGCTTCAATTAGAGCGACTGGGTTTGCAGGATTCACTGTCGGCCGTCATTTTACGAGATCACATTGATGATATTGAAGGACGAAAATATCCGGTGATTGCTCGTGCTCTGAAGGTCTCGCTTGACGACGTTCTGTTGGCGGCCAAAATCGTCTCTGAACTTGATCCCCGGCCAGGAAGAGCCTTTAATCAGGAAGATATCCATTATATCTCGCCCGATATCTTTGTGCATAAGGTTGGCGACGAGTACGTTGTTACCCTCAATGATGAGGGATTGCCGAATCTGCGGATCAACTCTTTTTATCGCAGTGCTCTGACCAACAGTGATTCGGTTGATAAAAAGGCCGGTGAATATATTCAGGATAAGATGCGCAGCGCCGTCTGGCTGATCAAGAGTATTCATCAGCGTCAGCGTACAATTTATAAAGTCACCAAAAGCATCGTAAAATTCCAACGGCAATTTTTTGAATACGGTATCGAACACCTGAAGCCTCTGGTGTTGCGCGATGTTGCTGAAGACATCGAGATGCACGAATCGACTGTCAGCCGTGTTACGACCAATAAATACGTTCAGACCCCTCAAGGTTTGTTTGAATTGAAATATTTTTTCAACAGCGGTATTTCCACTACAGACGGTGATTCTGTTGCTTCAGAAAGTGTTAAGATTCGGATTAAGGAGATTGTTGCAAAGGAAGACCCAAAAAAACCGCTCTCTGATCAAAAAATCGTTCAGTTGCTCAAGGAGAGTGACATCCATATTGCGCGTCGGACAGTCACTAAATATCGCGAAATGCTTGGTATCGGGTCTTCGACCGAACGGAAAAGATTGTTCTGAGCTCAGTCCTGAATTGAGGTACAACCCTGGCGGGTTCAGAAGAAATCAAAGAAACCGACCCGCGAGGGTCTCGCCACGAAGGAGGCATTGTCTATGCAAATTGCTGTAACTTTTCGTCATATGGAAACCAGTGACGCCGTCCGTACCTATATTGAGGAGAAGCTTTCCCGGGTAAAGAAATACATTGACGAGCCGATTGATGCTCAGGTTGTATTGTCGGTCCAGAAGAAGATTCATCATCGGGCTGAGGTGACCATGGTTGCCAAGGGCTTGACGATGAAAAGTTCCGAAGAGACAGCCGATATGTATTCAGCTATCGATCTGATGGTCGACAAGATAGAACGGCAACTGAAAAAATATAAAGAGAAGCTCAAACAACATAAAAGCAGTAATGCCGATAGCCGCCAGTTGAATAAATCGGTTCTCGTGGCCAGCAGCGTTGATGAAGGTGCGGCGGAACCTGAAATTGTTCGCAGCCACTCATTTTTTATAAAACCGATGTCAGTTGAAGAAGCGGTGATGCAGATGGATTTGCTCGACAAAAACTTTCTGGTTTTCACTGACGATCGATCCGCAGAGATGAATGTTGTCTATCGCAGAAATGATGGCAACTATGGACTGATTGTTCCACAGGATAGTTGATCAAGATAACTCGGCGATACCTGAATCCTTAAATGCTACAGGTGTCGCCTTTTTCTTTCTTTAAAAGAAACGATTTGAACCATGAAAATTAGTGAGATATTGGACCCGAAGGCAATTGTGGCGAATCTGCAGGCAACTGGTAAAGATGCTGCTCTTGCCGAATTGACCGATGCCCTGTTGACAGTCGCTCCAGGTCTTAAGCGTGATGACGTTTTAAAGGTCCTGCACGAGCGTGAGCGCCTGGGGAGTACCGGTATCGGAGATGGGGTTGCTATCCCACACGGCAAACTGAAAGGGATGCCGTCTTTGATGCTGGCATTTGGCCGGAGCACTGTGGGGGTTGATTTTGAATCGATGGATGGGCAACCGGCGCATCTTTTTTTCTTGCTGCTGGCACCTGAAGAGTCTGTCGGGGTTCATCTGAAAGCCCTGGCGCGAATTTCTAAACTGTTGAAAGATGTCACGGTACGTCAATTGATGATTAATGCAACCAGTGCAGAAGAGATCTACCAGCTTATCTGTGAGCGCCAAGAGTAATCTATCGCCTTCAATTACCTAGACCTTCATACGGAGAGTGCTTTCTGCCACTATGATAGAGTTAACGATTCAGGAGATCCTTGAAGAGCGCGAAGCGGGCCTCGACCTCCAGCTTCTCGCGGGGGCAGAAGGACTTTCCCGTACCGTTTCGGTTCCCCGAATTCAAAAACCTGGCCTGGCTTTGGCGGGCTATAATGCCAATTTGCATCCTGATCGAATTCAGGTTCTCGGGTCTACGGAACTGAGTTATCTCTCCCACCTTTCCGAAGAGAAAGCCGTTGAGGCGGCCAACGCACTGTGCGGTCTCGATCTCGCTTGCCTGGTAGTGACCAAAAATCAGGAAATTCCCGATTATCTGCGGAAAGAAGCGGATTCCCACCATATCCCGCTTCTGCGAACCTGCCATTTAAGTTCAGATTTTATCTCCCTGATTACCAAATATTTGGAAGAGCGACTCTTGCCAACAACGACGCTGCATGGCGTGCTGCTTGATGTCTTGGGCGTAGGCGTTCTTCTTCAGGGAAAGAGCGGTATCGGCAAGAGTGAATGTGGCCTCGATCTGATTCTGCGTGGATACCGACTGGTTGCTGATGATGTTATAAAGGCCAGACTTAAACTTCCCTCGGTTATTTTTGGCGAAGGGATGGATTTATTGCATTATCACATGGAAATTCGCGGGCTGGGGATTATCAATATCAAGCACCTGTTCGGTGTGGCAGCGATCCGTGAACGCAAGAAAATTGATCTTGTCCTGGAACTGGTCGAATGGGAACAGGGCAGGGAATATGACCGGTTGGGCCTTGAACAGGATTTTTATGTGGTGCATGGGGTTGAAATTCCGATGATGCGCATTCCTGTTCGTCATGGGCGCAATATCAGCACAATTGTCGAAGTTGCAGCACGTAATCAACTCCTCAAGGAGATGGGATATCATAGTGCCCTGGAGTTTCAGCATCTGCTTGAAAAACGGATGGCAGAGGCCGCGCGTCTGCATGCCCATACGATCATCGGAGACAACCTTGAATGAGTAAGAGGCCGGTCTATATTCTTACCGGGCTGTCCGGTTCGGGAAAAAGTACCGCAGCCCAGGTCCTCGAAGACCGGGGTTTTTTTGTCATAGACAACCTCCCTTTGCCGCTGCTTCCCCGATGTCTTAAGTTGACCAGCAGTCGTCTGGAGGCAGCGCAGGATCTGGCTGTTGTCATTGATGTCAGGAATCGCGATTTCTTGCTCCAGTACGATGCGATCCTCAAAGAGGTCGCAGCTCTGGGGCATCCAATGCAGATTATATTTTTTGAAGCATCAGATGAAATTCTGCTGCGGCGCTACTCTGAAACACGCAGAAGGCACCCTTTGGCGTCTGTGGATAATTTAAGTCAAGCGATCAGCCGTGAGCGTGAGTTGCTGCAGGAGGTGCGAGGGGGGGCAACCCGCGTAATTAACAGTAGCGGGCTAAGAACCCAGCAACTCAAAGAGATGCTGCTGAATATCATCGACAATAGCGAAGCTCCGCCATTGATGTTGCAGATTGTTTCTTTCGGCTATCGATATGGGGTTCCGACGGATGCCGATCTGGTGTTTGATGTACGGTTTCTGCCCAATCCCCACTATGTCCCTGAATTAAAAGCTCTGACCGGTCTAAATCTGGAGTTGCAGAAATATGTTCTGGAAAAGGATGATTGTCAGGCATTTATAGATCATCTTGACCGTATGCTCGCATTTCTGCTCCCTTGCTATTATCGTGAAGGAAAGAGCAATCTGACCTTGGCGATCGGTTGCACCGGGGGGCGGCATCGAAGTGTTTCATTGGTTGAGGAATTTGCGCGGCGTCTCGGAGGACAGGAAATTCGCGTGCAGGTTCATCATCGTGATATCGAGAAATAATGAATTATAAAATGAGTTCCAGACAGGGATCTCTTACTCTGTATAATGGATTTCCATGATCGGTCTTATTCTCCTGACACATGGGCAGATGGCAATTGAGTGTTTGCGCACTGCCGAAATGATTATCGGCCCGGTTAACGCCTGCGTTGCCCTTACTCTCGACCGAAGCTGTGCGGTCGAGGTCGCGACTCGTGAGCTGGCTGTAGCTATTGCCGATGTTGGAGCTGACGCGGACGGCGTGCTGATTCTGACCGATCTGTTCGGTGGAACACCGACCAATATCGCGGCTGAATTTCTTGATGAGGGAGTTGTTGAAATCCTGACCGGTTTCAATTTGCCGATGTTGATCAAGGCGGCGAGTGCCAGACAGGGTAAACCCCTGGCTGAGCTGACTGGGTTTTTACGCGACTATGGACAGCAGGCGATTCTGCGACCTGCTGATCTTCTTAATGGACAACGTCAATAGCCGGAGTTTGGATGAGTATTGTTCTAACCCGTGTCGATAATCGACTGATTCACGGTCAGGTCCTTGAGGCCTGGCTCCCTTTTATTCATGCCAACTGCATCGTCGTGGCGAATGATGAAATTTCTTTGTCACCATTGAAGCGCATGATGATGGAGGCTTCTGTCCCTAGCCGTGTGCGTGTTGAAATCGGCAGTGTCGGTGAAATCGCACAGCTCTTTGAGTCTGGGGAATTCGATGAATTCAAGGTGTTACTTCTGTTCGCGACGACATCCGATTGTCTCGAAGCATTGCATGCCGGACTTAAATATGAGCGTTTAAATCTAGGGAATCTTCATGCTGGACATGGGAAAGCTCAGTTCAGCTGTACAGTTTTTCTGGATCCTGAAGATGTTGAAAACCTTGAGCTGATCGATCAGGCCGGTGTTGAAATATCGGCCCGATGTATTCCCGCGGACACAGAGCGTAACTGGCGGCGGCTGATTCCGTCGAAGAGGGTGGAGAGTTGATTTTTACTGAACTCTCCATTGGAGCCGTAGTTGCCCTGATCTGTGGACTCGATCGTACGGCCGCGTTCCAGATTATGATTTCCCGGCCGATTGTCGCTGCTCCCCTGGTCGCCTGGTTGCTTGGGGACATTAGTGCTGGACTTGAAATCGGTCTGATGGTTGAGCTTCTCTGGCTCGCTCGGTTGCCGGTTGGTGCTGCTATCCCGCCTGATGATACCCAGGTTTCTATCGCGGGGACGGTGCTGGCTGTCAGCCTGGGGAGAGCCCTCGGACAAAGTGGTCTGGAATATCAGCTTCTTTGCCTGCTGATTGCGATCCCTTTAGGTAAGTTTGGCCAGTTTTTTGATCGTTACGCACGCCAATACAACGGCAGCAAAGTGGCTTTAAGTGACGTATATCTTGAAGCTGGTAATTTCCGCGGCATGGAACAGTTGCACCGTTTGGGAATCTGTTGCTTTTCTCTCGCCGCCCTTGGGACTTATCTGGTGATCATCTGTGGCGGCTTGTTGATAATCCCGATCCTGGCACCCCTGTTAATCCCTTCTATCGGTGAAACGGCACAGTGGTTGCGACTTGATCTGCCATTAGTCGGAATCGCCGTTCTTTTAGGGACGGCCAATGTCAGTCGATCCCTGACCCTGTTTGGAGCCTCTTTCGGAATGGCTTTTTTATTGATGTGGCTGGTGTAATGCAGAAACTCAGCAAATGGAAACTCTGCCATGTCTGGTTGCGACTTTTGCTTTTGCAGGGGAGCTGGAATTTTGAGCGTCTGCAAGGCGGAGGCTGGTTTTATGCCCTGATTCCTGTGCTGCGCTTGCTTTATGGCGAGAAGGAGTTGCAGCGGATCGCGCGTGATCATGTCGGGTACTTTAATACCCACCCCTACCTCGCCCCCGCTGTGGCCGGCGCAGTTATTCGGATGGAATTGGACCGTGCCAGAGGGAAAGAAGCGTCACTGGGGATCGCAGAATTCAAGAAGATGGTCGCTGCGCCCTATGCCGCTGTGGGGGACGCCCTTTTCTGGGGAGGGCTGAGACCGCTCGCTGCTGGTGTTGCCATACTGCTCGCGTTAAAAGGCCTGTTTTTTGCGCCGATTGTTTTTTTGCTTCTGTTTAATGCTTTACCGCTCTGGTTTCGGATTGCGGGTTTTTTAAGTGGATATGAGCTTGGAATCAAATCGGTCGAATTTTTACAGCGGCGAAAACTGCCTGACCTGGCAATTCGAGCCAAAGAAACTTCGGTTGTGCTCTTAGGGGGAGTAGCGGCTTTTATGGTTTTTCAACTTCTGGAGGAGAAACAAAAACCGATCTGGCTCGGGTTTCTCGCCGTCCCGGCTGTTCTGTTTTTCGGATATCTGGCCAGACGCGGGGTCTCTACCCTGTTGCTGGTTCTATTGTCGTCTGGACTGATTCTGCTTTGCAGTCTTTTTTCCGCTGATGTTGCGGTCTGGCTGCCCTGAAAATAAGGGGATTTTTCTTGCAAAAAAGTTTTATGATCGTCAACCGTTTAGGCCTTCATGCCCGCGCCGCTGCGCAATTGGTGCAAACTGCCAATCGTTTCAGAAGCGAGGTTCTCGTCGAAAAAGAGGGGATTGAGGTCAATGGCAAAAGTATCATGGGGATTCTGCTTCTCGCTGCCCCCAAGGGAACACCGATCTCGGTGACTGTTGCGGGAGAGGATGAAATTGATGCTATGGCAGCGCTTGCAAATCTGATCGAGGATGGTTTTGGGGAAGACTGAAGTTCAAGAGGATACCTATTTGGTCGGACTGGGCGTTTCACCCGGAATCGGGATCGGTCGGATCTATCTATTGAATCGTCTGTCGCATGTCGCAGAGTGGTCGATTGATGCGGCTGAGATCGATGCTGAAATTTTACGTTTTCATAAGGCAATCGCTGAAGCCTCGGAACAGCTTCTCGAGGTCAAGCAGAAAGTCGCTCGCCAACCTCACCTGCGTGAACATATCTATATTCTCGACACTCACCTTCTTATTCTCAAAGATGAAATGTTGACGGAACGGACAGAAAGTCTGATTCGACAACAGATCAATGTTGAAAGCGCCCTTGATCAGACGCTCAGACACCTGAGGCTCATGTTTGAGACGATCGAAGACGACTATCTGCGCGAACGCAGTTCGGATCTTGATGCCGTAGGACATCGTTTGCAACGGATTTTATCCGGGGGTGTTGATTCAACGCTGGAAGAGATCAAAGAAAAATCCCTGGTCGCAGCGCACGATCTATCTCCAGCTGACACCATGCAGTTAGATAAAAACAAGGTAGTTGGTTTTATGACTGATCGCGGAGGTAAAACTTCGCATACGGCAATTCTGGCGAGATCTCTCGGCATCCCGGCAGTAGTCGGTCTTGATTCGGCGACTGCAATCGTTGCCGGTGAGATGCCTGCGATTATCGACGGGACTACGGGTGTCGTGGTACTCAATCCGAGTGAGGCCACTTTTGTTGAGTACTTAAAACGAAAATTGGCTTTTGAGTACCTGGAGAAGGAACTCTCGAGCTATCGTGACCTCCCTGCTGAAACCTCCGACCATATCGGGGTTGAGTTGCGGGCAAATCTTGAATTGCTCTCAGAGGTCTCCTCCGCCAGGAATGATGGGGCCGTAGGGATCGGTCTCTATCGTACTGAATTTCTTTACATGAATCGTGAGCAGCCTCCAGATGAAGAGGAACAGTTCGCAACCTACAGTGAGATGGTTCGAAGTTTCTCCCCGCATCCGGTGACAATTCGAACCCTCGACGCCGGCGGTGACAAATTTGTGTCGGGTATCGTCATTGACCAGGAAGACAATCCCGCCATGGGTCTGCGCGCTATTAGACTCTCGTTGCGAAATATTGAATTTTTCAAGGTTCAATTACGCGCAATTTTACGTGCCTCGGCACATGGTCAGGTGCGGATCATGTTTCCGATGATCAGCGGTGTCGCTGAGATTCGGGCCTGCCAGCGGATTCTAAAGACGGCAAAGAATGAGTTGACAGAGCAGGGGATACCTTACGATCCGAAAATTAAAATCGGTATTATGATTGAAACTCCCGCCGCAGTAATGATTGCACCGCTTTTGGCCAAAGAGGTCGATTTTTTTTCCATTGGCACCAACGACCTGATTCAATATTGCCTGGCGGTGGATCGCAGCAACGAGCACGTTGCCTATCTTTATGAACCTCTTCACCCTGCGATCCTGTGGGCATTAAAAGCGGTTTGTGATGCCGCGCATGCTGCGGGAATTGAAGTGAACATGTGTGGTGAGATGGCGGCGGAGCCGATGTACGTCCCTGTGTTGCTTGGCCTTGGGTTGGATGAGCTGTCGATGAACCATGCCTGTATCCCGCGCGTTAAACGGGTTTTGAGAAGTATGAAACGTTCCGATTGTGAAGTGATTTTGCAGACGCTGATGCAATTATCGACGGGTAAGGAAGTCGCAGCCTGTCTCGACCGTAAAATGCGTAAGTTACTGCCGGAGCTGTTCGGCGAATTCATGATTTGACCAGATTTGAATCTGGAAGAGAGGTCACATGTTGACTCTCGCCCCTCTTTTTGCTTAGTATTACCGGCTGTTCAAGGCTGAAAACTAAAGACTGGAGATATCTGAACAATGGCAATGACCAATTTTCTCTTTACCTCAGAATCTGTCGGCGAAGGACATCCCGATAAGGTTGCTGATCAAATTTCTGACGCAATTCTTGATGCCATTCTGACTCAGGACAAAATGGCGAGGGTTGCTTGTGAAACGCTGGTTACAACAGGAATGGCCGTTATCGCAGGTGAAATTACGACCACCGCTTATGCCGATTTCCCGTCGATCGTGCGGCAAACTATCAAAGATATTGGCTACAATGATTCTTCTATGGGCTTTGACTATGAAACTTGCGCGGTCTTGACTTCAATCGACCAGCAATCCCCTGACATCGCGCAGGGCGTTTCTGAAGGGGAGGGTCTTTATACTGAGCAGGGCGCTGGTGACCAGGGACTGATGTTCGGGTTCGCCTGTAACGAAACTCCGGAATTGATGCCGATGCCGATTATCCTGGCGCATAGGTTGACCAAGAAATTGGCCGATGTGCGCAAAAGCCGTCAACTTCAATTTTTACGTCCGGATTGCAAATCCCAGGTCTCAATCCAGTATGTTGATGATCAACCAGTGCACATTGATACCGTTGTCCTCTCGACACAACATACCCCTGATGTCAGTTATGCCGATTTGAAAGAGGCGATTATCGAAGAGGTTATTAAACCGACTCTGCCTGCGCATCTCATTAACGACAATACCCGCTACCTGGTTAACCCGACCGGCCGTTTCGTGGTCGGGGGGCCGATGGGAGACTGTGGACTGACCGGCCGCAAGATCATCGTCGACACCTACGGTGGGCACGGCTCCCATGGTGGCGGTGCTTTCAGCGGCAAGGACCCATCCAAGGTTGATCGCAGCGCATCTTACATGGCACGATATGTCGCCAAAAATGTTGTAGCCGCCGGTTTTGCGACCAAATGTGAAGTTCAACTGGCTTATGCTATTGGTGTTGCCGAGCCGGTTTCAGTGATGATCAACACCTTTGGTACCGGGGTCATCCCTTCAGATGAAATCGCACGCTTTGTCCAGGCGGAGTTTGATATGCGCCCGGCCGCAATCGTTAAACAACTCGACCTTTTGCGTCCGATTTACCTTCAGACTGCTGCCTACGGACATTTTGGACGTGAACTTCCTGATTTTTACTGGGAGCGCAAGGATCGTGTGGATTCCCTGCGAAGTCGCGCCGGGCTCTAACACGGGTTTTAATGCTGTTTTAAAAAGGGCGCTTCCATTGATGAAGCGCCCTTTTTTAGTTTGTCAGTCTCTAAAACGCTTCAGTAGGTCCGAATAAGCATCGATACGCCGATCGCGTAAAAATGGCCAGATTCTTCTGACCTGCTCACAGCGTCCGAGGTCGAGATCCACCAGCAGGGTTTCCGGGTCTTCACCGGCTTGACAAAGAAATTCGCCTTGCGGACCGCAGGCAAAACTCTTCCCCCAGAAGTCGATCTCGCCGGGACCCTCAGGTGCGAGCTCTTTACCACAACGATTGATCGACAGCAGCGGGAGGCCATTGGCAATGGCGTGTCCACGCTGGACGGTTTGCCAGGCATCGAGTTGGCGCTGTTTCTCATCTAATTGATCGGCGGGATCCCAACCGATAGCGGTGGGGTAGATCAAAATTTCAGCTCCAGCCAATGCCATCAGACGCGCCGCCTCCGGGAACCACTGATCCCAGCAGACCAGCACCCCGAGTTTGCCGACGGATGTCGGAATCGGATGAAAGCCAAGATCCCCTTCAGTAAAATAAAATTTCTCGTAAAACCCCGGATCATCGGGGATATGCATTTTACGATAGCAGCCAGCGATACTGCCATCGGCTTCGATGACCACGGCCGTGTTGTGATAGAGCCCGCTGCTGCGTTTTTCAAAGAGCGAGAGGACCAGCACAATCCCGAGCTCTGCCGCCAATGCGCTAAAAAGTTCGGTCGATGGACCGGGGATGCTTTCAGCCAGATCGAAGCGTCTGGCGTCCTCCGTCTGACAGAAATAGAGGCTGTTGTGCAGTTCCTGCAGAACCACGAGCCGTGCGCCTGAGCTTGAGGCTGTGCGGATTTCGGCACAGCTGTCGTCAATATTCTGTTGGAGATTCCCCGTACGTTTCTGTTGAAGCAGGGCGATTTTCAGGGTCATTTTAAAACTCCCTTGGGAAATTGCATGGTGACGCAATGCAAGGAGCCATGCTGCTCGATGAGAGCACGGCAGTTAACCGGAACGATCTGCCGTTCGGGGAATGCCTGCGCAATAACTCTGAGCGCCTCGGCATCCGCCGGATCCATATAGGTCGGAACGAGGACGGCATCATTGATGATCAGAAAGTTAGCATAGGTTGCCGGCAGACGGTTGTTATCTCCATCATAGCAGGGCGCAGGCCAGGGGAGGGTTAAAAGCTGGTACGGTTCTCCCGCTGCGTTTCTGAATCTGGCCAACTGCTCGCGCATCGCCGCTAACTCCGAATAATGTTCATCCGCCGGCTCCCCGCAGCCTTGAAAGATAATGGTGTTGTGCGGAACGAAGCGCGCCAGGGTGTCGATGTGGCTATCGGTGTCATCCCCTTGTAAAACCCCATGCTCTAACCATAAGATCTGTTCGACGCCAAAGAGACGTTTAAGCTTTGCTTCGATTTGCGTTTGGGAATATTGCGGATTGCGATTTTGCTCCAGCAGGCAGGCGCTGGTGGTGAGCAGGGTTCCAGCACCGTCGGATTCTATGCTTCCCCCTTCAAGTACCAGGTCGATCGATTGCAGTGGTGTGTCTCCAAAAGCGCCGGCCGCCGCAAGTCTTTGTGAGATTTGATTGTCCTGTTCGGCGCAAAATTTATTTCCCCAGCCGTTGAAAATAAAATCGAGAAGCTGCACCTTTGCATCGACCTGAACACCCAAGGGACCAAAATCACGCGCCCAGGTATCATTGTAGGGGAGTTGGTACAGATGGATCCGATCCAGGTTGAGTTTAGCTGCCTGCAGCTGACGGCGGACACTCTCTTCGTCATGAACAATCAATAGAACAACCTCAAAGCGGCTGATCTCTTTGATAATTTTTATAAAGGTTCGTTGCGCACTCGCAAGCTGATCGACCCAGTCGGTTTTTTCATGGGGCCAGGCAAGAAGTACCGCGTCCTGAGCTTCCCACTCGGCAGGGAGTCTGACTTTTTTTAAGCTTTTCATCTGCATTATCCGTTGAGCAGAGTGTGTTCAAGCAGAATTTTCAGGCCAATGCCGAACAACAGAAGACCACCGGCGAATTCAACCCTTGGCCCCCAGTTTCGGCCAATCTTGCGTCCGAGGAACATCCCGAGCAAAGTTAGGACCGCACAGACGAGACCAATGATTAACGCTGGGATAAAAATTGGGCTGCCGAGCATCGCCAGAGTCAGACCGACGGCCAAAGCGTCAATGCTGGTAGCAATCGAGAGCATGATCAGCGACCAGCCTCGTGTTGGATCCTTGGGTGCGGCATTCTTCGCATCCTGCCTGAGGGCGCCTTGACACATGCGCACGCCTATCACCGCCAACAGGGCAAACGCGATCCAGTGATCATAGGCCTCAATGGTAGAGCGCAACCCGCGCCCGGCCGCCCAGCCGAGCAGGGGCATCAAGGCCTGAAACAGCCCGAAATGAAAGCCGAATCGAAACAGGTGTCTTCCGGTCAGTCGGGGCAAGATCAGTCCTGCCCCAAGGGCAACCGCAAAGGCGTCCATGGCC
This sequence comes from Geopsychrobacter electrodiphilus DSM 16401, assembly GCF_000384395.1. NCBI lineage: Bacteria > Pseudomonadati > Thermodesulfobacteriota > Desulfuromonadia > Desulfuromonadales > Geopsychrobacteraceae > Geopsychrobacter > Geopsychrobacter electrodiphilus. The sequence goes on along the minus strand of NZ_ARWE01000001.1, from coordinate 2,188,819 downwards.
AGCGCCATGGCAATCCCAAGCAGGGTGAATAAATCCATCGATTATCCCGTAAAAGAAGGCCGCCCCAAGGAGGCGGCCCGCAGCGATTCGGCTAGTCTGACAATCTCGCGATCAGAACAATCAGCTACAGACGCTGACCTTTTCGATGACAACCGCCTCTTTAGGGACATCCTGATGTGGGCCATGGCTGCCCGTCGGGACCTTGGCTATTGCATCAACCACATCCATCCCGGCGGTCACCTTGGCAAATACGGCATATCCGTAGGCGTTAGCGGCTTGACCCTTGTGATCGAGAAATGCGTTGTCGACCAGATTGATAAAAAACTGGCAAGTGGCGCTGTCCACGACTTGTGTCCTGGCCATCGCCAGGGTCCCGCGCAGGTTCTTCAAGCCGTTGGAGGCTTCATTCTTGATAGGCGCCCTGGTCGGTTTCTGGTTCATGTCACTGGTGAATCCACCCCCCTGGATCATGAATCCAGGGATGACACGGTGAAAAATCGTGCCGTCGTAGATTGCGTCCTTGGCATATGCCAGAAAGTTTTCACTGCTGAGCGGGGCATTCTCACCATCGAGTTCAATGGTGATTTCGCCCATGCTGGTTTGTAAAATAATAGAAGTGTTTTGACTCATTGAATGGTCTCCTGAAATTTTTCTCAAGGTTATTGGGGCGCTTAAATATCAGTAATGCCACGATGGTGGGTTGGTCAGTCCTACAGATAAACAAAACTTAGTTTAGGGACACACCTATGACTCTGGCAACTGCTTGGTGAGACGAAAAGATGAACGATTCGCGCCAGCCTGTCAATAGTTGAGGGCTAAGCTGTTGACGGCAGGGATGTTTTATTGAATGCGCACAAAATTATGTTCTTGCAGTATGTGAAAAATAAGGAAATTCTTCACCGGGCTTAGTTTTGTTTTTTTTGAGTTATGTTTGAAGTCGGTGGTTGCCCTAACGGTAGATGGATCGTGAAAGAACAGCCCTTGTTCGGCTCACTGTCAACTCTGAGCTGGCCGCCATGAATTTCGGTCACAATGAAATAGGTGACAGAAAGACCGAGACCAGTTCCCATCCCAATATCCTTAGTGGTGAAGAAAGGTTCAAAGATGCGTTTCTGGATATCAGAACTAATCCCCGGGCCGTTGTCTGACAGACTGATGACGAGCATCTGCTCCTCTTGCCCAACGCGCAGCCTGATCTGCGGCGGGACTTCATCTGGAGCTCTGGTTGAAAGGGCCTGAGCGGAATTTTGTAACAGGTTGAAAAAAACCTGCTCAATTTGTCCCGCATTGCAAAAAATTACAGGCAATTCTTCAGCGTAGTCGCGAATTATTGTGATCTGCTGAAAATGGTGATGCTTTTTTAAATTATAATCTTTCTTTGCATGCTCAATGGCTTGTTCCAGCAATTCCGTGATTTTCTGAGCTGATTTACTCGGATCATTCCCCTGGGTAAAGTTGAGCATGCTTTTAACAATTTCGCCAGCACGTTGTCCGGAATCAAGAATCGTAGTGACCATATTGGGGATCTGACGCTCATTAAGGTAGCTGTTTATGCTCTCGAGTGGAATGCCGAGATTCTCTGCGCAGCTGATGTTTTTGGGCATCTCTGGCGAGAGCCGTTGCTTTATAATCTGTGCGCTCTGAATAATGCTGGCCAGCGGGTTGTTAATCTCATGGGCCATTCCGGCAGCCAGGCCTCCAACCGAAACCATTTTCTCAGTCTGCATGATCATTTCATCGAACCGAGTGCGTTCGGTGACATTATCAATTCGAATCACAGCTCCTCCGCCCTGTTCAGCATCCAGAGGATAAATCATGACATCCATCAGTTGATCAGATGGGTTGGCAGGCCAATTCACGTGAGATAGCTTTTGCGGGGTCTCTTCGCGCAGCGTTTGTTCGATAGCAACGCGGACCGGTTTCAAACAGGGGAGGGCTTCATAAAACGGATCGCCTTTAACCTGTTCCAGAGAAAGATCACTGATTTTTTGCGTTTCAAGGTTCCATTGGGTGATCCGTCCCTGACGATCAATACCGATAAGCATCGACGGCATGGCGTCAATGATGCCGGTAAGGAGTTTCTGAAGGCCTTCGGCTTTCAGCTGGGTGCGGGTACGTTCTCCTATTTCTCTTTGCAGTAAATCATTGGTTAGTTCCATTTCCTGAGTACGCTCTTTGATTTTGACCTCAAGGCTTGCACGCTCCTGTTTCAGCAACTCTTCAACCTGTTGACGAGCTTCCTCATGCTCTTCAAGAGCCGCAGCCATGCCGTCAAAGGTTCCAACCAGACGTTTAATTTCATGCCCGTGATAATCTTCGAGAGAGATCCCTGAAAGTTTTTGTGTGACACCGGCGACCCGTTGACGTAGTTCATTGAGAGGGTTCAGGAGCAGGCGCACTAACCAGAGACTGAAGGGTAAGAGCAGCGCGAGCATGATCAGGGTTAAATGAATAACCTCCTGTTTTTTTTGTTGTAAAATTTGTGAGATATGGCCCAGCCCGATTTCTGTAATAAGCACAAACCTATGGGTGCCGATAGTTAATACCTTGAAATGGTAGTGGCGGTCATGTTGCAAGTTGATCTCGGGGTGTATCGGGGTCCCATCAAGAACCTGTTCAATCACGATGGGATCAAAGTTTAAATGGTCGAGTACAATATTAGTGCTTAATGCTTGAATCCCATTGCGGTCAGCGATCGCTAGATTCATTTGATTTTGCGATGCGTATTCGTTCAGGACAATATTCAGTCCCAGTGTCAGCACCAATACTCCCCTTGTGCGCTTGCCTTCACGGAGAGGGACAAGAGATCTGAGCCTCCAGAGTTTCCCCTCCTTGATAATATTGCTAAACTCAAGTCCTTTGAGAGCGGCGGCGATATCGACATCGGCGGAGTTGATAATTGAATTATTCCCGTAATTGAAAATTTGTCGACCTTGATCATCAAGCAAGGAGACATTTTCCTGCCTGAGCTCGTAGTCATTATGGATCAAAAGACGGTGGAGTTCAGTCCCGAAATCTTTGCGGTGAGGATTGTCCAAAATTCGATAGATCTCCCGCCGAATGTTATATTGTCCGGCGATTGATCTGTTGTCGTTCATCAGGGTATCAAGCTGATTCTGCAGATACATTTGGATGGGGGCACTGACAGTTCGCATCTGTACTTCAACCTGCTGGATGAGGCTCTGTTGCAGGGCCCTTCGGTGAACATAATAGCTGACCCAGCTGGTGCCGACGATGACTAATACAACGATAAGCAGGAAGGGGAAAAGTAAAGACTTAAACGGAGCGCTCGCGCGATGAAGTAAGTGCTCGCTTTTTTTTTCAGGGAGTGAAGGTTGTTGTCGTGTCACCTTGAGTGCCCCCTGTATTGCACGAGGAGTACGCAGAACTGGAACTTATTGCAGCACAGTTTGAATGGTCGACTCATCCCGCGTCAGTCAAGGGGGAGTGGCTTGTTGGAGGCCAGCATGCTGGTGAAGGCAGCCTCAGGAATAGGGCGACTGAAATAGTAACCCTGATAACCTCTGCAGTTTCGCTGGTTGAGAAAGTCAAACTCAAAATCAGTTTCTACCCCTTCGGCGATGACACGTAAGCCAAGATGGTGGGCCATGGCGATGATCGTTTCAACAATTGCGGCGTCACCGGCATCGGTTTGAATGTCACGCACAAAGGATTGATCGATTTTGATGATATCGAGGGGCAAGCGTTTAAGGTAGGCAAGCGAAGAGTACCCGGTGCCGAAATCATCGATTGATAATTCGATTCCCATACTCTTGAGACCCTGCATTTTTTCGATTGTATCGTTGATATTGTCGATGACCATGCCTTCGGTCAGTTCCAGTCCCAACTGCTGTGCATCTGCCCCGGTCTTGGCAACGACCTGATGAATCTGGCTGATGAACCCGGGTTGACGAAACTGACGTGGGCTGACGTTGACAGCGAGGTGACCAATTGAGAGTCCAGCGTCACTCCATTTTTTGATCTGCCAGCAGGACATCTCCAGAACCCAAAGTCCGATGGGGAGAATCAACCCGGTCGCTTCCGCCACCGGGATGAAATCGGCGGGCGAGATAAAGCCCTTTTCTGGATGCTGCCAGCGCAGTAAGGTTTCGGCACCAACTATCTGCCCTTTCCCATCGACCTGAGGCTGAAAATACAGCTGCATTTCATTGCGTTCCAGGGCGAATCGCAGGTCTTTTTCGATACTCAGGCGCTGATCGGCGGCAGCTTGCATGCTGGGCAGGAAAAATCGGATTAAATCGCGCCCATCATCCTTAGCACGGTACATAGCAGTGTCGGCATGGCGTAAAATATCATTGCCATCTTCGTTAGGATCATCGTCCGACGGGAAGATAGCCACACCGATGCTTGGGGTAATGTGCAGGTCGTGACCGAGCACCTTGTAGGGTTGTGACAGGTGCTTCTGAACCTGTTCGGCCTTGGCCTGGGTCTGGGACGCGGCGGTGGACGGTTCTGTCCCCATATCGGCCAGCAGCATGATGAACTCATCTCCTCCGAGCCTCGAAACCGTATCTTCGAGCCTAAGGTCACTGGTCAGGCGACGAGCCACTTCTTCAAGCAGGGCATCGCCGACATGGTGCCCAAGTGAATCATTAATGTTTTTGAAACGGTCAAGATCAAGAAACAACATGGCACCATAGTGTTTGTGGCGCCGGGCACGGGCAAGGTCGCGTTCAAGGCGGTCGATCAGCAGTCGGCGGTTTGGCAGGTCGGTCAGTGCATCGTAATAAGCAAGGCGCTCAATGTGGGCCTCGGCGAGTTTGCGCTCGCTGATGTCGCGGAGGGTGCCACATATAATGGAAGGCCGGTCTTCCCGGGCCGCTATGAGTCTTGCATTGATTGAGCAGGGGATAATCCGCCCGCCTCTGTCTCGAAGTTGGAGTTCATAGTCGGAGACATAGCCCTGCTGTTTAAGGTCGTCGATGAAGCGTTCCCGATCTTCACGGCGGGGATAAAATTGCCAGACATTGTCTCCGATAAGTTCTTTGTTTGTGTAGTCGGAAATGCGGTTGATCGATGGACTGACTTCGCGAATCTCGCCATCGAGCAGAATCTCAAAATAGACATCCTGAAGATTTTCGTAAATTGAACGATAGCGCTCTTCACTCATCTTGACCTGATAATTAGTGTTCTTCAGGTCCTCCATTGTCTCTTGCAGATCTTGAGTGCGGGAGATTACTTCTTCTTCGAGTTGGGTCTGATAGGTACGATTCTCGCGAATGAGACGCGCTCGTTCCAGCGCTTGTTCGACAGCATGGTGCAGGGTTGAGAAATTTTGGATCGGTTTTAACAGGTAGTTCCAGGCGCCGCATTGAACCGCCTCGATGGCATCGCTGATCACCCCGGTACCCGACACGACAATGATCGGAGTATCGGGAGAAGATTCACGTACTCTGGACAGAACCTCCAGACCATCAACTTCAGGCATCCGCAGATCGCACAGCACCAGATCCGGTTTTTCACTGGTAAATAACGCAAGTCCTTCGCGACCGTTTTTCGCTTCGAGCACTTCATAGTCGAAGTCCTCGAGATAGAGGCGAAAGCTTGTGCGGATGCTCTCTTCGTCATCTATGGTTAGAATACGGATTGGCCCGTTGCTCATCAGGGTCCCTTCACGCGTAACATCAGTTGCCAGGGTTGGCTTTGAAGCTGCGCCTGTGGTTGATATTGTCGGTTGTGTGACAAAACGGGGGTTAACGCCAGCGTTTTAAGCATGTTTTAAACATTGAGTTAAGCTCACGAAGAGAGTTTAACACAAAGTTGGCTCGCTGAAATAAAAATTGAAACAAAATGGATTGTCCCGGTAATACAAATTCTCGAATGATTTAGCTCCCGAAAAAAAGTTAGAAATCACCTGTCAATCGTTGTCGTTTGTAGCACCAAGGTAAAAGATGCTTGACTTGCCATTGATCTGGAGACATGCAGCTTTGCAGATTGGGGGTCTCTCGGGAATTAAAGTTGCTGGAATTTGGAATCCGCGCGGTCAATATGGGCAGGCACAGGTTGCGGGAAGGTCGAAGGCGAAGGCAAAGCGGAACCCCGATCACAGCCATCCGCGACCGGGGATGGTCCGGCGGCGGAGCGGTTGACTGCGCCTGAAGAGGAAACCGAGGAACAGACTCGGAATATATTTGAACGGAAAGGGGGACCGCAGAGAGGAGCCCAGAAGAGGTATATTAAACGACTTGTTTAAAAGTTCCGTTTTTTCTTACGCGAGATTTTACCGAGGAGCCAGCCCAGCAAGAGGACGCCGGCTCCGGCTAGAAACCACTTGATCACACCCGTTCTCAGATAGAGATCATTCTCTTGTTTGAGCTGCTCCATGCGGCTGACCAGATCGCTGTTTTCTTGTTGGAGCAGGTCGCGTTCCCGCGTGATCTGCAGCACGTTGGCCGAACTGTTTTGCAAGGATTTGTACTCTTTCTGAACCTGAGCTAACTCTTTTTCAGTTTTGCCCAGAATTTCGCCATTACTTTTACTGCTGTCCAGGTTTTTTGAGAGTTCTGTGACCTGTTGTTTCAGTTTTGTATTTTCATTGTTGAGGCGTTCAATTTGCACGGTCTTTGGCAGGTCCGTGCTGACGTATTGGCTGCGCACATAGCCCTCAATGCCTTTAGCCGTTCGGATATGAACGTACTCTTTGAGGTCATTAAGGACTTCAAGCGGCTCGCCGGTCACAACCGTGGTCAAAGTGGCAGCATCGTTAGTCGGAGCATTGCGCACAGTAACGACCAGGAGGTCAGAGATATAGCGCGTTTCGGCAAAAGAGGGGCCCGCTAAAAAGGTCAGCAGGCACAGTGCTGTCACGAGCGTTTTCATTGGGAAAGTCCTTGTGAGCTGCAGTGAAGAGATAAAGTGTCAGAAATATGCCCGATCATATAGGCAATGAACGTGCGATTTCAAGAATTTATCTGACTTTCAGGTCTCGTTTGATGGTGGGGCACTCAGGGCTACATAGAAATTATTAAGTTACAGTTACACAACACGCTGAATATAAACGATAAAATCTTTTATCCCCGGTCTCATCCCGGTTGGTACCATGCATATTTATTCATGTCATCGTCGAAATAGAGAGTGGCTGATCAGGGGGTAGTTGTCTGGTCCATGTTGAGGATGCCGCGCTTAAAACCGTCGGGGACTTCTGCCCCCGTCTGGTCGGTGTATATATTCTCCTGCCTGGGTTTTAGGGCAGATATTAAGTACGATTTGATCCTAACTTGATGAAGCAAAGTGAAAACTCTGGTTCGTTTTATTTGTGTTAATATCCCGCGGAGTGATTTTTGCTTTATGAACTTCAGCGAGACGTGGAGACTGTTGGATGAGCGACGGAAAATTCCAAAAATCGTATTCTATCCGGTATTTCGAACTTGATCAGAAAGCCGAATTGCGTTTCGGCGTGCTGCTCGACTTTTTGCAGGATATAGCCGGCGAAGACGCAGTTCGGCGAGGGTTCGGGGTTGAGCAGTTGTTACCCCGCGGTCTAACCTGGATGCTCAGTCGCTACCGTATTACACTGAATGCGGTAGCTGGTTTGGGTGATTGCATCCAGATCAGGACCTGGCCCTCGATCCACAAGGGACTTTCAGCATGCCGCGAATTTGAAATTTTTTGTAACGATGTCCAGATCGGAGCCGCCAGCAGCGCCTGGATGTTGATCGACCTTGAAACCCGCAGGCCAGTGCGACCGCGTGATCGACTCGGCGAGGTGGAACTGATTCATGAGCAAGTCTTTGCTGAGCCGTTAATGGCGATTAAATTTGCCAGGCAACCTGAGATCGGGGTTAATTTTCGCGTACGGCGTGCCGACCTTGATTTGAATTGCCATGTTAACAATCGGGTCTTTTTTGACTGGGCCGTTGAAGCTCTGACGGCTGAAGCAATCGAAAATCAACGGCTGCAGCAGGTTGACATCAATTATTTGGCCGAGGCGTTGGCGGGAGACGTGATTGTGTCATATACGGTCGAGGACCCCATCTTCAACGGAGCACTCTGGTCGCACCTGATACGTCGCGTTGCGGATGGTAAGGATCTGGCGAAGTTGCAGTCCCTGTGGGTTCCGCGCTGATAACTTTGCCTGCAGTCAGTCATTAAATTTTGTACGGCTCCTGTCGCCACGCTGGAATGCCAGTCCTACAAGTGGTATTCTCAACCCTCGTTACTGCCACTGACGAAAGTCCTTTCTGCCTGCTTAGCGAAAAAAGACGACTCATGACCAAAATTAAAAATTCAGTCCCTGAAACGATCTATTTAACTGATTATCAATTTCCTGCCTATCTGGTTGAGAGCATCGATTTAACCTTTCAGTTGGAACCCTCGGCCACCCATGTGCGCTCGCTCGTACAGTTTGTCCGCAACCCTGAGTGCAAACCGGCGGCACCTCTATGGCTTGACGGCGAGAACCTCAGATTACTCTCGCTGCGGTTGGATGGCGTTCAGCTCGAGTCGACCGCGTATCGGCTGACTGCTGCGGGGATCGAGATCGCTGATGTGCCACCGGCGTTCACCCTCGAGGTTGAAACCGAGATTGACCCCGCGGGGAATTCTGCCCTCGAGGGGCTTTACCTTTCGAGCGGGAATTTTTGCACCCAGTGCGAGGCGCAGGGGTTCCGTAAAATTACCTATTACCCGGACCGTCCGGATGTAATGGCTCGTTTCCGGGTCCGGATTGAGGCCGAGTTCAGCGCTTACCCGATTTTGTTGAGTAATGGCAATCTCATTGGACAGGGACGCCTCGAAGACGGGCGTCATTTTGTGCAATGGGAAGACCCCTTCCGCAAGCCGAGCTATCTTTTTGCCCTGGTCGCCGGCAATTTGGCATGCATCGAAGACCACTTCATCACTCGTTCGGGGCGTGAGATCCTGCTGCAGATCTATGTCGAGCACCGCAACCGCGAATTCTGTGATCATGCCATGCTCTCGCTCAAAAAAGCGATGAAATGGGACGAAGAGGTTTACGGTCTCGAATACGATCTCGATCGTTACATGATCGTGGCAGTCGATGATTTCAATATGGGCGCGATGGAGAACAAGGGACTCAATGTCTTTAATTCAAAATATGTGCTGGCGCGGTCAGAAATCGCCACAGATGTAGATTTCCTCGGCATCGAGGCGGTCATCGCCCATGAGTATTTCCACAACTACACCGGCAACCGTGTGACCTGTCGCGACTGGTTTCAACTTAGTCTCAAGGAGGGGCTTACGGTCTTTCGCGATCAGGAGTTCTCGGCCGACCTTAACTCGGCGGCGGTTAAACGAATCGACGACGTGCGCATCCTGCGCCAGAGTCAGTTCCCGGAGGATGCCGGTCCAATGGCTCACCCGGTGCGCCCGGCGTCCTATGTTGAGATCAATAACTTTTACACCGTGACGGTCTACAACAAGGGCGCCGAACTGATCCGTATGCAGCAGGCGTTGCTTGGTAAAGAACAGTTCAATCGCGGTGTGCGACACTATTTGAAGAAACATGATGGCCAGGCGGTGACGACTGATGATTTTGTCATCGCCCTCGAAGAAGCCGGTGGTAAGAATCTGGCCCAATTTCGCCGGTGGTATGCGCAGGCCGGAACTCCAAGGGTGACCCTCGAAGCGCGCTATGATGCTGAGAAACAGGAATTCAGGCTGCTCTGCAAGCAATATTGTCCGCCAACCCCTGATAAGAGTGCGAAATATCCGTTCCAGATTCCGCTGGCCGTGGGCCTGATTGCGGCGGATGGTTCGGATTTGCCGCTGACGCTGACCGGGGAGGCGGTCTCTGACCTGACGACACGCGTTCTGGATCTGAATCAGGCGGAACAGGAATTTGTCTTCACCTGCGTGCCTGAGAAGCCTGTTCTGTCCCCGCTGCGCGGATTTTCGGCGCCGGTGATTCTGGAATATCCGCAGCCGGATGCTGAGCTGGCTTTTCGCATGGGCCATGATTCGGACCCCTTCAACCGCTGGGAAGCCGCCCAACTTCTGGCCAAACGTGAACTCTTGTCGGTCCTCGAGATTGAGGAGCCGAATGTCTTAAGTGAGCTGTTTGTGAAGGGGTGGATTCAGGCCCTTGGCGATCGTAGCGCCGATCCAAGTCTGTTGACACAACTGCTGATCCTGCCGTCGGAAGTCTATCTGGGTGAACAGATGGGAATCATCGAACCTGGACTTATTCATCAGACCCGCCAGAAGGCTCGGCGTCAACTGTCCGCCGCCGCTCCGGAACTTTTGCTGGCCCGCTATCGCGAAGGGCGGCAGACCCGGGCCTATGCCCTTGATCCGCAGCAGGTCGGCGGTCGCAGCCTGAAAAATCTTTGTCTGTCACTGCTGATGCTGGATGAAAACCCGCAGGCGGTCGAGCTCTGCTTGCAGCAGTATGAATTCGCCGGCAATATGACCGATCGTCTGGCGGCCCTGACCTGTCTGGCTTCGAGCGCCTTACCCCAGCGCCAGACGATTCTCGATGATTTTTATCAGCGCTGGCAGAAACAGCCGCTGGTGGTTGATAAGTGGTTTACCCTCCAGGCAACCGCTGATCGCGAGAATGTTTGCAATGATGTAACGACGTTGCTGCAGCATCCAGCCTTCACGCTTGAAAATCCGAATCGGGCCCGCAGCCTGATCAGTTCGTTTGCGGCGGGCAATCCGGCCGGCTTTCACCAGGTCGACGGGGCCGGATACCGTTTCTTGACCGAGCAGATACTTCATCTCAATCAGCGGAATCCTCAGTTGGCCGCGCGTATGGCCCTGCCTCTGTCTCGCTGGAAACGTTTTGAATCGGTACGGAGCGGTTTGATGCGAGATCAACTCGTGCAACTTCAACAGCAGGAGTTGTCACGCGATCTTTTTGAAGTTGTCAACAAGAGCTTGAAGTAGCGAAGGCGATGCAATGAAGATGATTTTTTTTGCCGGTTTTGGTGATATCGCCCGGCGGATTTCGCAACAGGCAGAAGTCGCCCCTCTACCACAGGCTGTGATAACGCGCACTGAGGAGAAGTTTGCTGCGCTTGCGGCACGCGGGTTTGAAACTATTCTTGGAAGTTTCGATGATCCTGCCAATCTTGAACCCTTACCTCTGGCAGGTCGCACGGTGTTTTACACGGCACCTCCACCAGGGGGTGGGTATACCGACCCACGGGTCGGGGTGTTCTGTGATCAGATCACCAGTGACAATCTGCCGGCCAAGGTGATTTATATCAGCACCAGTGGAGTTTATGGGGATTGCGGAGGAGAACTGGTCGACGAACAGACTCCGCTCAACCCGCAGACCACGAGGGCTAAAAGACGTGTTGATGCCGAGGTCAGGATGCAATCGATGGCGGCGGAGTTTTCTGTGCCGCTGCTGATTCTGCGCGTCACCGGGATTTACGGACCGACGCGGCTGCCATTGCAACGCTTGCGACAGAACCACCCCGTTTTAACTCCGGAAGAATCCAATATTACCAACCGGATTCATGCCGAGGATTTGGCGCGCGTCTGTGTGGCGGCGGCTTTGAAAGGGGAGGCTGGTGATATCTTCAATGTCAGCGACGGCGAACACGGCACCATGACCGATTACTTCAACGCCGTGGCCGATTGCTTTGGTCTGCCGCGGCCGGTTCAGATCAGTCGCGCCGAGGCGAATTTGGTCATGAACCCGCTAATGCTAAGCTATATTGATGAATCACGACGTATGGATAATCGGAAAATGCTGCATAAATTGGGAATTCAGCTGCTCTACCCTGGGCTGATTGCGGGATTGAATGCTTGCAAAAAGGAGCTTGAGGCATGACTCCGATGACAGCAATTTTAAAACCCGTGGCCAGTTTTGGACGTGGTTTCGGTTATGTTTTTCAGGCGCCGCGGTTTTTGCTCAAACATCCAGGGCTGCTGCGCTTCGTCGCCATTCCGTTTTTTATCAATCTGGTGATTTTTTCCGTCGCGGTCTACTTTGGGCTGGATCTGTTTAACCACCTGCTCGATCAATACCTTCCCCAGGGGAACACCTGGTATCTGGCCGTCCTTTACTATTTTGCCTGGATGATTGCCGGCCTGTTAACTATGGTGGTTGTCTTTTTTGGTTTTACTGTTTTTGGGAATCTGCTGGCGTCCCCGTTTAACGAACTGCTCTCCGAGCGGATCGAGGTTCTGGTTCGGGGTTCAATAGACGATCATCCCTTCGCCCTGACCAGGTTCGTTGCGGAGTCGGGTCGTACCCTGCTGGTTGAGTTCAAGAAACAGCTGATTTTTATTGTCGGTATGGTTCTGTTGTTGTTGATTAATCTGTTGCCTGGCCTGGGGCCCCTGGCCTATGCCGTGCTGGCCCCTTTGTTTACCTTGTTTTTTCTGGTGATTGAATACCTCGGTTTTGTGCTGATGCGCAAACAGCTGAGTTTTGGTCGTCAGTACCGTTATGTTTTTGGGCGTCCATTGTTGATGGCCGGGTTCGGCAGCGCGGTTTTCTGCCTGCTGGCCATCCCCCTGCTTCAGTTTTTCTGCATTCCGTTGGCGGTCAGCGGTGCGACTCTGCTCTGGTGCGATTTCCCCCATGCCGAGGAAGAATAATTTGCTGCGGTATTTTCTGTTTTTGCTGCCAAGTCCCTTTTGAGCGTGACCCGGTCGAGCGTCTCGGCTAACACCAGAGGATGATGCTCCTGCCTGTGGTCTCCAGGGCGGTGCCTTTGCGCCGGCAGCGCTTGAGAAGGCACGGTATCGCATTAGTGCCGATTGAGCGGGACTGATGATCTCGGCTTTACTCCCACCGGGTTTCTGTATGAGGATTTCTCCTTGCCGGATGAGGACCCATCGACTAGACTTCATCCCGATTATATCCAGCCATCTTTTCATCTTTATCAAAGGAGCTTGCTTTGACCATCGAACCAGGGACAACACCTTTTCAGGTCGATTTGCGGCGGCATCTGCGTGAGCGTGAAGAAGATCGTGACCTCACCCGCGTTATCTGTGAGCTTGCGACCGCCAGTCGCTATATTATTTATTCGATTCGGACCGGTGAACTCGGCGTTGCAGGAACCTCGAATCTTTATGGCGAGGCACAGCTCAAGCTTGACGTGTTGGCTGACCGGATAATCCGCAAACGCATGACCCACACTGGCGTGATTGCAAGTATCGCCTCTGAGGAAGATGCCGAGGTTCGGGTTATTGATCCCGAGGGTAAATATTCACTGGTTTTCGATCCGTTGGATGGCTCGTCACTGGTCGATGTCAACCTGGCGGTAGGCACAATTGTCGGTATTTACAGAGGGGCCGATGTGCTCAAGCCGGGGCGTGAGATGGTTGCGGCCCTTTATATTCTTTACGGACCGCGCTGTACGCTGGTTTATACCACCGGCAATGGCACTCATGAATTTGCGATGAACGCCTTGATGGAGTACACCCTGGTTCAGGAAGACCTGAAAATTGCCGATCGCGCGAGTATGTACGCCCCTGGTGGTACGCGCAATAAATACACCCCGGCGGTCGAAGCCTTTGTCAGTCATCTGGAGAGTCGCGGGAGCAAGTTGCGCTACAGCGGCGGTTTCGTGCCTGATATCAACCAGGTCTTGATCAAGGGGCAGGGGATGTTTCTTTACCCGCACCTGACTGATCTGCCGCAAGGGAAGTTGCGTCTGCTGTATGAACTGAACCCCATGGCCTTTCTGGTCGAGCAGGCCGGTGGCGCCGCCTCGAACGGCAGGCAGCGGATTCTTGACATCCTGCCTGAAGGGATTGATCATCGCCAGCCGGTGTTTATCGGCAGTAAGTCCGATGTCGCAAAAATTGAGGAGTTGATTCGGACGCTTGAATCCTGAGGCCCCCTCGGGCGGAGTTTTTCGTGAAACGACTGCTGTTGCTTTTTGTCCTCATATTACTGCCTGCTCTGGCCCAGGCCCAGATCACACAACGTGACTGGGCCCTGCAATTGATTGACAGCCTCGGCTGGTCTTTTGGGCTTCCGGAGAAACCGACCGATAAGGATTACGCCCGCATTCTTAACGGGAGCCGGGTTTATCGGGTTGAGGCTGAAGACGCCTATCAGAGAGAGGATGAAGTTGCGGTCATGCAGTTTAAGACCTTCGGTGCCTTTAGTGGCTCCGGATGGTTGAACGGCATCAGGGTTGAGACGAAGGTACATTTTAAATTCAATCTGCCTCACTCTGGAAGTTATCAAATCAAAGCGCGGGTTCGTCTGGCTGGCCATCATCTTCGCTTTGGGAACCGCGATTTTCGTTTGAACGGTGGCGCCAAATTCACTGATGTCAGTGTTGGCAATATCGATCTGCAGGCCGGTCCGCAGGAAGCTGTCCTGAGTCTTCCGCCGGATGGGAGTATCGATTATTTCGAACTTGAGGCCGCTCCGTTTGAACCGATTCTGCCTGATGGCGGTTGGATTTTTGATGCTCAAATAACAGCTGTAGTCGCGGCACAAACGACACTTCAGGCTTTAAATCTGCAGAAAACTCTCCCTCTTACCGCCAGTAGTATTAAGCTGGAAGCTGAGAACCTGGCTCTTCCTCATGGGGTAAGGGTTTATCAGGATAGCAATAGGGGCCCGGCCAGCGGCGGCCGTTATGTGCAGGTTGGGGCTGCTCCGGCCAGGTTCGATTTTTATACGGTAAGGGTTCATGGTGGCGTGGCAGATGTGATGCTTCGCGCGGCTGGACTAAAACCTGTCGCGGTGAAAGTTAGCGGCCATGTAGAGCGTCAGCTGCAATTTGATTATCGTTTTGTTGATCGGAGCCTCGGGACCATGTTTCTGCCCCGGGGGGAGCTGACTGTCAATGTTATGATCCCCGCCGGTGGTTCGCTTGATCGTCTTGAGTTACGCCCCCGACGTGGAGAACCGGCAGATCTCCTGCGGCTGGTTGGGCTTACTTCTGCTACTTCCATCACGCCGCAGCAGTTGAACAAACTTTCGGCTTTAATTGATCGGCTTAGAGATCTGCGCTAGGCTCGGATACCAGAGGAGGGGGGATGAATCTTGTTGGTGTCTGTTTTACTGCTTATGTTGGCGGTTTGCTGCTCGCCCAGTATCTTGACCTTCCTGCCCTGCCTCTTTTTTGTTGCTGTGCTCTGCTCTTTGTTCTCCTTCTGCTCCGTAAAAAAACAACACTGACTCTTTGTCTCTTCCTCCTCTTTTGTCTGCTGACAGGGTTACTTCGGTATCCCCTGCATCTTTCGGTGCCTATAGCTTCCTCGTTTGATCGGCTGGTTGCGCAGGGCCCTTTACGCGTTGAGGCTCGTGTCCTTTGGGCCGAGGAACGACCAGATAAGGGCCAGGTCGTCGACCTGGAAGTGTTGAAACTGAACTCCAGGGCGGTTTTGGGAAGGCCTGGCTTGCGACTTAGACTATCGATCGGCACTTCCGATGGACATCTGCCGGTTGGTAGTCTGGTTATGTTTAGGAGTCGACTGCAACGAACGCGGAATTTTGGTATTCCCGGTGAATTTAATTATGCGCGGCATCTGGCCCATCGGCACATCTGGTACACCGCGTATCTCTCCGATTCAGGGAGTTTGGCGCGGTTCGCCGGGACGGAGAAGAGCATCGCAGCCAAAATCGGGGCGATCCGGCTGGCTGGGCTGGACTTTTTGGATGCAGCCTTAAGCCATGACAGAGCTCTTTTACTTAAAGGACTTCTCCTCGGCGAGAAGGGGGCGATGTCGACCTCTTTGCGGACAGAGCTTGCAGCTGGAGGGATCTCTCATCTGTTCGCCATCTCAGGTCTGCACCTTGGGTTACTGGCCTTTTTTCTGTACGGGCTTTTTCGTTTTATTTACAGCCGTTCGACGCATTTGCTTCTCTGGCAGCCGCCTGCACGCGTTTTGTGGATATTAATTCTGCCGGTGCTCTTTTTATATCTTCTTTTGACTGGTGATGCCCTCGCGACGCAGCGCGCTTTTTATATGCTGTTGATTGTCTCTGGTCTCCTTTTGTTCCGGCGCCGGACCGACCCTTTGTGTTTGCTTATGACATTGGCGTTTCTTTTTTTGCTCCTCGATCCTTTAGCGCTATGGCAACCGTCTTTTTTACTCTCTTTCAGCGGGGTGTTCGGGATTCTTTTGTGGCAAGGACCTCTGCAGGAGCTGTGCGGGCAATGGCCCGTTTATGTGCGTTATCCTACGCAATTGTTTCTCATGAGTTGCGCAGCGTTTATCGCAACCCTGCCCGTCATCGTGCTGATTTTTCACCTTTTCGCACCCGCCGGGTTGTTAACGAATCTGCTTGCCATACCTTTGGTTGGTTTTATCTCCCTGCCGGTAGGGTTGTTCGGGCTCTTGCTGAGTCCGATTTTGCCACACCTGGGACAGTCAATTTTACAGATCGCGGCTTGGGTTTTACAACAAGTTCTCGCCTTTGCGACCTGGAGCGCAAGTCTGCCAGGGTTCCTTTCACGGCCTGTTTATCTGACCCTGTGGGAAAATCTGGCCGTGTTACTTGGATCCCTGGCGCTGCTTTGGGGGTGGAAACAACCCAAAATTCTGATACTCATTTTACCTGCTATCGGCTTATTGAGCATGCCATTGTCAGGATCCAAGACGGCCGAACTGACAATGTTCAGCGTCGGACAGGGGGAAGCCATCTTGCTGCGGGTTGAGGGCAAGACGATTTTGATTGACGGGGGCGGCCTCCGCAGTGACAGCTTTGATGTTGGTGAGCGTTTGCTGGCCCCGGCGCTGGGTCGTCTCGGGATCAGTTCGCTGGATGCGATCATCCTGACGCATGACCACCCGGACCACAGTGGTGGTCTGAAATTTATCATCGACACTTTTGATGTTCACGAATTTTGGAGCTCTCAGCCTCTTGCTTCTCTCAATCCCGATTTGCGCCAGAGCCTGATTACCAAGGGATTGGTTGTCAGACAGTATGCTCAACCTGAATGGCGACTGCAGCCCGTAGGTGGTTTGGATTCTCTGTTTCTGTTTACTCCTCCTGAAACGGCGCAGGGTCTGAATAACCAGTCTCTTTGCGTTTATTTATTTAGAGCTTCTGGTGGCGTGCTTCTGACGGGAGATCTTGAGTCTCAGGGCGTTGATGCCCTCATTCGCAGCGCGATTCCCGGTGTTGTCACAGTACTTAAGGCGCCCCACCATGGTAGCGCCGGTTCGCAACCTGCCAGATTAGTGGCTCAATTGAGGCCAAAGATCGTACTGGTTTCTGTTGGATATCAAAACCCCTATCATTTTCCTTCAGAACAATTACTTGATCAGGCTATGGCGATTAAAGCTCAGGTTTTTAGAACCGATTTGGATGGAAGCATCCGCGTGCGCAACCTGGAAGGTGATTGGCAAGTCAGCCACTGGGGAAAAGGGCTTTTCCATTGACAGTTTTTGCTGGGCCTGATAGAAATTCTTAGAATAATACAGGAGTTATATATTTAATGGACCAGGCCACAATACTTGTTGTTGATGACGAACTTTTCTTTCGTCAGCTCTATCGCGATCTTCTTAGCGAAAGCGGCCACAAGGTTGAGGTTTACGATAATGGCGAGGAAGCTATCTCGCGTATGGGTGTCGGTGATGTCGATCTGGTTCTTACCGACATGGTGATGCCGGGTCGTTGTGGCCTTGAGGTTTTGCGTGCGGCGCGAACCCTGGCTGATCCTCCTGAAGTTATTCTGGTCACCGGTCATGCCAGCCTTGAATCGGCGATTCATGCGCTTAAAAATGGTGCCCGTGATTATCTGGTAAAGCCCTTTAACCCCGAAGAACTCAAACACTTGGTAAATACCTGTCTGGATCAGCGTCGGCTGCTTAATGAAAACGTGCAGTTACGCCAACAAATCCATCTCTTCCAGAATGGTCAATCTCTCTCCTCGCTGATTGAACTTGATCGCCTGCTCCCCCGCGCGCTTGAGGTCTTTCAGCGCGAACTTGGTGGCGGCTACGGTTTCAGTTTTCTGGTGGACGACAACAATATCTATATCTTGCAGGGAGTCATTGGGATCGAGCGGGGCCATGTCGATGCCATCTTACGGCTGTTGCCTCCTTTTCTGACCAAAGGCTCCGGTTTTAAGTGTCTGACCTCTGAAGAATTGAAACTGATTTCCAGCGAAAATCGCTCTTTTGATTCACTCTGTTTTTTGCCGTTGTACAGTGGCGGCTTATTAAAGGGGGGGCTTGTTCTCGGTGATGGGCCTCTGGCGATGCTTGATCAAACCCTTCCTTATGAGCGCCTTCATTATTTATCTGAGCAGATTTCTCTCGGATTTGAAAATTCCAGCCGCTACCATGACGCTCAAGAATTAATGTACACCGACGATTTGACCGGTCTGTATAATTATCGATATATGCAGATTGCCTTGAATCAGGAAGCGCGGCGTTCTCAACGGTACGGGCTTAATTTTTCTTTGATCTTCCTTGACCTTGATCGTTTCAAAGGGATCAATGACCGTTATGGGCACCTGGCAGGGAGTGCCGCACTGCAGGAAATTGCTGGCCTGCTGCGTGGCTGCGTGCGAGAGGTCGACACCCTGTTTCGCTTTGGTGGAGATGAATTTGCGGCCCTGCTGGTTGAGACTGACACAAGTTCTGCCCGGGTTGTTGCGGAGCGCATCAGAAAGAGCATCGCGGATCATCACTTTTTACAGGATCGTGATCAGTCCTGCCGGTTAACTACAACCGTCGGATATTCAACCTTCCCCTCGGACGCCCTTGATTGCATCGACCTCCTTGATCTTGCTGATCAGGCGATGTACGACGGCAAACGGGTGCGCAATGTTATTCGTGGTGTTCAGGAGCTCGGCCACGAATGAAATCACTGTTTCCGCTCTGTGTCCTGGTCCTGTTGTTGGGGTCAGTTCTCTCCTGTGCGGCCGCCCCATCTCTGGTTGATCATTATCTCAAAGCGCTCGATGCTGATCCGCAAAACCCCTCTTTGCGTTACCACCTCGGGGTGGCCTTGCTGAGTCAGGGCGAAGATCAAAAGGCTTTAAGCGCCTTTCGTGCGGTCTATTCGCAGCGCATCAGTGATCCCGAAATCAACTATAATCTTGCCCTTGTGTACAGTCGCCTGAAAGATCCTGACAGTGCGCTGATCTATCTTGATCAGAGCGCAGCAACAGGCGCGGCTGAGCAGCCTGAAGTTTACCCTTTACAAAATGTCTATTCGAATCTGGTTTTGCTTTATGAAAAACAGGGACGATTGGATGCGGCGGCTGATCTTTTAAAACGACTTGTCCAGGAGAACCCCAGTTCCTTGCATTACTTGCGAATGCTGGGGGACTATCAGGCGCAGCTTGGACGGATCGATGAGGCTGTCATAACCTTAAGGCGCTACCTCAAGCAGGTTCCTGACGACTCTGAGACCAGGGCATACATCTTTGCCGTGCTCTTTAATCGAGGGCTTCTAGCCTACGGCAGGCAAGACTTCCCGTCGGCCAGAGCTGAGTTTGAGCGTGCCCGGACTTTTGACCCAGATAGCACCCCGGTCTCCTATTATTTGATCCTGCTCGATTATCAGGAGGGTCAATTCGAACGAGTTGCTGAGCGGCTACCCCTGATTTATCCTGACCTGACGAATTCCCAGCAAGAGTCTGCGAGGTCAATGCTGTTTAATACGGCCCTCAGTCTAAAGAAAAAAGATCATTTCGAGTCTGCCCAGAAGGCACTTGAGCCCCTGAGCCTGGCGACTCACCCACGAGCAAAGGATCTCGCTTTGCTGGCCGGGTTACAGCTGCAAATGGGGAAATTTCTGTTAGCCCGGCAAAGTTATCTCAGGGTGTTGTCGTTGGACCCAACCTTTACTGCCGCAGCGGAAGGAGTTCAGGCCGCGGATAAAGGCGCATTCGAAGAAATTTTAAATACTGCGGCAGATGCCTTCACGGCGAATGATCTGCCCGTGGTTCAGCAGGCGCTGGATCAGGCCGCAAAGATTTTCCCGCATAATAATCGCCTGCGAATTTACCAGGCTCGCCTGGCTAAGGCGTCCAGCGAGAGCTGGAAGATTCTGCAGCGGAAAGCGGCCGAGTTAGAGGTCTCTCAAAAGTATACTGAGGCCCTGGCCCTGGTCCGGCAAGGGTTAATCCTCGCCCCGGGCGAAGTGATCCTTCTGCGCCACGAAAAACGTCTGGTCGATTTACTTGCTGACCGGGTTCAGGAGTTGTTGTCTCAGGGAAAGAGTCTTTACCTACAAGGCGACATGCATGGGGCGCGTACCCGTTTTGCCGAACTGGGTCTCTTGACCCCTGGACATCTTGCGACAAAAAGGTTCAGCGAAAAAATTGACCAGGAATTACACCAGCAGGCTGAGCGGGCCGTTGGCGCCGGGGAAAAGGCCCTGGCTCGTGCCGAGTTTATTGAGGCGCAAAGCTTGTTCGAGGTAGCTCTCGCAGCCTGGCCAACTGAAGTCGCAGCGCAGTCGGGGTTGAAACAGGTCAAGAAGAAACTGGCTCAGCAGGATGCCGAAATACTTTTTAAGGCGCGTCGTGCAAGACAGGACGGAAAGCTTCTCGTCGCGCGCGAGCTGTTGAAGAAAGGTCGTCATGAGGGCGCAGAAACGGCGATTGAGGTTGAATTGTCCCAGGTGGAAAGTGAGCTCACTGCCAAAAGGATGACCTTTGTGTCTCTGGTCGAAGCGGCACTTGATAAACTGCAATTTGGGAAAGCCTCTCAGCTGCTGGCTCAATCTGCGCTCCTTGGTGACCGATCAGATTTTGCCGATTTGGAGACTGAGTTTGCTAATGCGCGAAGCGCGGAGATTGTCCGTCAGCTGACATTGGCCAGGAAGAAGGCAGCAGCCACTGATTTTGAGCAAGGGATTAAGGCTTATCGGCGGGTGTTAGACCTTGAACCGAATAACGCCGAAGCGCTTGCGGGTTTAATAAATGGGCGGGAAGCTTTAAGCGCAACAATTTCCCAAATTCTCAAGGAGGCGGGCAGGTCGCATCAAGCGGGACATTATGATCAGGCCGCGCGGGATTATCGCCGGGTTCTGGTTCTGGACTCTCATCAGCCATCAGCCCTTAAGGGGCTTAAGATGCTCGAACGTGCCAATCGCGCAGGGTTGACGGCAGATGATCGCAATCGACTTTATCTCCATGGAATTGAGCTTTATACAGAGGGGAATTATGGCGGCGCTATTGACGCATGGACACAACTCCTTGATCTTGAGCCCGCGAACCAGAAAGCGCGTATGAATATCGATAAGGCTGAGCGAAAGCTTCAGCAGATCAAGGAGCGCGAGGGTGGTTGACAAGATTGGCTTCTTCTCCAGCCTGAGATTTAAATTCACCCTGCTGATGGCTATGGTTATCGGTTTTTTTATTCTGGGGGGGCTTTTTTTGACCGAACAGAATATGCGACGTTCACTGCTGCGCGAGAATATCGAAAAAGGGGTCGGCGTCGCTCGCGCGGTGGCGTTCAATGTCGAAGACCCTCTGTTGACCGGCGACGATCTTTATCTCTTCTCCGCGGTTAAGACCGCCGGTCGTTCTCAAGGGGTCACCTATGCCGTGATCGTCGATGACAAGGATCGGGTCAAGGCCGCCAGTGATATCGGGCAGGTTGGTATGCATTGGCTTTGGTCCGGGGCTGCTGCTCCAGAGGAGATCGGTGATGGGTACCTCTTGCGACGAAACGCTGAAGGCAGTCTGCTAGACGTTGAAGTACCGATCTTATTGGTCGGGGATAAGCCGTTACAACTCGGTTCCATCCATTTAGGGCTCTCACAGACGCATGTCAATCAGGCTATTGCCCAGATGCGGGGGCAGTTGGGCCTCTTCTCGCTGCTCGGTATTCTGCTCTCCAGCGCGGCGGCTTATCTGCTGGCCTCATTTTTTGTGCGACCGGTGGATGCTTTGGTGCAGGGGGTCAAGGCGATCGGCGAGGGGCAGTTTGGGCAGCAGATCCTTTTGCAGCGTAAGGATGAGCTTGGCGTGTTGACCAGTGCCTTCAATGACATGGCTGCCAGCCTGCGCGAAAAGGAGTTTATTGAGAAAACCTTTGAGCGCTATGTCAGTAAGCCTCTGGCACGTGAGATCCTCAGTCATCGTCACCAGTTGAAACTCGGGGGTGAAGAGAAAGTGGTGACCATCCTGTTTTCAGATATCCGGGGGTTTACCGGCCTGGCTGAAGGCTTGTCGCCGTCTGCGGTTGTTGAACTGCTGAATGGTTATTTCTCTGAGATGGTCAAGGTTATCGGTCGTTTTGAAGGCATGGTCGATAAGTTTATGGGGGACGCGGTGCTGGCCCTGTTCGGGGCTCCGATAACGGTTGGTAATGAGGCCATGCGAGCCGTTTGTTGCGCCCTTGCGATGCAGGCCGCGCTGCAGAAGTTCAATCAGGCCGGGCAAAAAAAAGGGCAACAAACACTTCTGGCTGGCATCGGGATTAATACCGGGCCCGTGATTGCCGGTAATGTCGGCTCTGCCATGCGTATGGAGTATACGGTTATTGGCGATAGCGTCAATGTCGCGGCCCGCTTGCAGTCTATAGCCCGGGCCGGTGAAATTCTCATATCGGAACAGACCTACGCATGTGTCAGGGATTTTGTGCTGGTCGCTGCTTGTGAACCGATTCAGTTGAAAGGGAAGACGACATCCTGTAAGGTCTATCGCCTCGAAGGATTGAGTGGCGCAGGGATAGAATTGGCTGATCGCCTGGTTCGGGAAGAGACAGATGTGATTGACGGGGTTCCCCCCAAGGTATCAGCGCAAAATAGTTTGAGAGGATAAGACATTGGCAATCAGTGCAATTAAAGGGATGAACGATATCCTGCCGGGTGATGTTGAAACCTGGCAGTTTCTGGAGCAGAAGGCGCGGGAGGTTTTTGGAACCTACGGATTTAGTGAAATACGTACCCCGGTGGTGGAGAAAACTGAACTCTTCTGCCGTTCAATCGGCGAAACAACAGATATTGTTGAGAAGGAGATGTATACCTTCGGCGACAAGAGCAATAACAGTTTGACCCTGCGTCCCGAAGGGACTGCTCCGGTCATGCGGGCTTTTATCCAGAACCGCTTACATGCCCTTGACCCAGTCAATAAGCTCTATTACATGGGGCCGATGTTTCGCTATGAACGCCCGCAAAAAGGGCGTTATCGTCAATTTCATCAGATAGGGGCCGAGGTGATCGGAGTCGAAAATCCGATGATCGATGCTCAGGTGCTGGCGATGCTGCATCATTATTTTTGCGCAATCGGGATTGAAACAGTGGAGCTGCAGGTGAACTCCCTCGGGTGCCCGGATTGTCGCCCTGGTTATCGAGAGGCGCTGATTACGTTTCTGGAAAGTCGCCTCGATGCCTTATGTGGGGACTGTCAGCGGCGTTATCTGACAAACCCCCTGCGCGTGCTCGATTGCAAGGTCCCTGGCTGTAAAGAGTCAACTCAGGGCGCACCCTCGGTGCTCGAACATCTTTGCGGTGGCTGTGAAGAACACTTTTCGGACGTTAAGAAACATCTGGGCGCCCTGCAGATCCCCTTTGTGATTAATGCGCGGATGGTGCGTGGGCTGGATTACTATGTGCGGACGACCTTTGAGATGGTTACCGATAAATTGGGAGCCCAGAGCGCGGTTGCGGCTGGTGGACGCTATGATGGTTTAATTGAAAGTCTGGATGGCCCTGCGTTGCCGGGAATCGGTTTCGCCATCGGGGTTGAGCGACTGGCTCTGATGAAGGGGGATGAACGGGTTCAGGCGCCCCGTCCTGATTTATTCCTGGCCGCCATGGGGGATGAAGCAGCTGAAAAAGCTTTTGTGTTGATGTCGCAGATGCAACGCGTGGGTATTCGCGCCGAGATGGATTATCAGGGGAGGAGTCTCAAGGCACAAATGCGTCGGGCCAATAAATTGGCCGCGCGCTACACGCTGATACTTGGCGAGCAGGAGTTGGTGAGCGGTGAGGCGGAATTGAAAGATATGGATCAGAGTTCGCAACAGAAGATCAGGCTTGACGAACTGATTGCCCGGATGGGCGTATTACGAGCTTCCGCTTGACCTTAAAAGAACCCTATCTTTATAATTAACAGTTTGAACTTTTATTAATAATATTTTTGTTTTTAGTCGGAACAGCAACTCGATACTCGGAGGTCAACCTTGAACGATACATTAGGAAATTGGAAACGCACACAACTGTGCGGCACTGTCACCGCCGCACAACTGGGACAGGAAGTCTGCGTGATGGGTTGGGTCCAGCGCCGCCGTGATCACGGCGGGTTGATCTTTATTGACCTGCGTGACCGGGAAGGAGTGCTTCAACTGGCGCTTGACCCTGACCGTGATCAGGCCTCACATCAGAAAGCCGCCCAGGTCCGAAACGAATTTGTCGTCGCGGTTAAAGGGAAGGTTTCGCCGCGTCCTGACGGGACCGTGAATCCCAAAATGAAAACCGGGGAGGTCGAAATTGAAGTCAGTGAGCTCAAAATTTTGAACCGCTCCGAAACTCCTCCTTTCATGTTGGATGAATACACTGACGTGGCTGAAAATATTCGGCTGAAATACCGCTATCTTGATCTGCGGCGTCCGGCGGTTCAAAACTGTTTGATGCTGCGTCATCGGGTCTCACGTACAGTGCGTACCTATCTCGACGAAAATGGCTTTCTCGAAATTGAGACCCCGGTGTTGACCAAAAGCACTCCAGAAGGAGCGCGAGACTATCTGGTCCCGAGTCGGGTCAACAATGGACAGTTTTACGCTCTGCCGCAATCTCCGCAACTCTTTAAACAGTTGTTGATGGTGTCAGGCTTTGACCGTTATGCCCAAATCGTAAAGTGTTTTCGCGATGAAGACTTGCGCGCTGATCGGCAACCGGAATTTACTCAAATAGACTGTGAGATGAGTTTCGTTGATCGCGATGATGTCATGTCGATTATGGAAGGGATGATCCGGCGCGTCTTCAAGGACGGGATCGGGGTTGAAATCCCGGTCGCACTACCCCGGATTACCTATGCTGAGGCCCTTGATAAATACGGGGTTGATAACCCTGATGTGCGCTTTAACCTGGAGTTGGTCGAACTTACCTCGCTTGTTAAAGGCTGTGGGTTTAAGGTCTTTGCCGAAGTCGCTGCCAAAGGTGGTATGGTCAAGGCGCTGAATGTCAAAGGCGCTGCAACCTTCTCGCGCAAGGAACTTGATGATCTGACCGCTTTCGCCGCGATTTATGGGGCAAAGGGGATGGCCTGGGTCAAGGTTAATGCCGATGGCTGGCAGTCGCCAATTGCTAAATTTTTCACAGCTGAAGAGTTGAGCTCGATTGAAAAGGCTCTGGGGGCCGAAGCAGGCGACCTGCTCTTGTTTATCGCGGATTCGGCTAAGATCGCGAATGAATCCCTCGGTCGCTTGCGTCAGCACCTCGGGCAGAAACTGGGCCTGGCAAAAAAGGATGATTTTAAATTTGTCTGGGTGACGGACTTTCCGCTCTTTGAATGGGATGAAGCGGAGCAACGCCACTTCGCCGTACACCATCCTTTTACGGCTCCTCTTGATGAGGATGTCCCATATCTCGATACCGAG
Organism: Geopsychrobacter electrodiphilus DSM 16401; assembly: GCF_000384395.1. Classification (NCBI taxonomy): domain Bacteria; kingdom Pseudomonadati; phylum Thermodesulfobacteriota; class Desulfuromonadia; order Desulfuromonadales; family Geopsychrobacteraceae; genus Geopsychrobacter; species Geopsychrobacter electrodiphilus. The sequence continues at coordinate 2,163,397 of NZ_ARWE01000001.1, read as the reverse complement.
CCGGGGAGAGTACGGGCCAAAGCCTATGATCTGGTGCTGAACGGCTCCGAGATTGGCGGTGGATCTATCCGGATTCACGATCAGGCAATTCAGCAGCAGATGTTTTCTTTGCTCGGGATCGGGAGCGAAGAAGCGCGCGAAAAATTCGGTTTTCTACTGGACGCGCTCAGCTTTGGTGCACCCCCTCATGGCGGAATCGCCTTCGGTCTTGATCGCCTGGTCATGATTCTTGCTGGAACAGATTCGATCCGTGACGTCATCGCCTTCCCGAAAACGCAAAGAGCCACTTGTCTGTTGTCCGAAGCACCGGGGGAGGTAAGTGAAAAACAGTTGCAGGAGTTGGGAATCCGGTTGCGCAAACCTGTTAAGTGACCACCACTGAACATAAAGGTGTACAAGGATTTAATGTATCAAAAATTTATTATTTTAGGTCTCGGACTATTGCTTTTAGCTGGTTGTGCGACGCGACCACAAATAGAGCTTGAGATTGTTCGAAATGAGGTGGCAAAAGCCTATGCCTCTGGTGCGAGAACTCTGGCACCAGAGGCGTATGATGCTGCTTCAAAGGCCTTGAACGATGCGGAGACTCTTGTTTATCATGGGAGTTTTAACCATGCGCGGGCCGTTTTAAACAGGGCACTTTTGAGCGCAGCCAAAGCTACAAGCCTTGCCCAGGAGAAGAGCGCAGAAATTGCGGCCCAAAACCATAAAGACCAACTGGCAAAAGAGGCTGCAGAAAAAATAGCCAGAGCCTTGGCCAAAAAAAAGCCGGTGCCCCCCCCGCCACTCAAGCCTGAACCGGTAAAAACTGTGGTGCAAAAACCAAAAATCGTTCTTCTTGATCAGGTGCGGGTCTCGGTTGGGGAGACCCTTTTTAGTCTTTCCAGTCGTCGGGATATCTACGGTGAGCCTCTGCTCTGGCCGCTGATTTACAAAGCTAACCGTGACCAGATTAAGGACCCGCAGCAAATTTTTGAGGGACAGATTCTTACTATTCCCCGAGACAAGACTGAGCAGGAAAAGGAAGCTGCACGTAAAGAGGCTCGTGAATCAGACCTGTTCCCGCGTTAGCCGGTCTTTTAATAATTCCAAAATTACCGAACAGGGTAACTTACCTCAAGTGGTTCATTCCGGGCCGTATTTATTTGTTGTCTTTCTTTATTATCAACCCCTTATCAGCCTGAAGTTGTGTCGGTCCGGTGTCTGGTCAGTCGGGTTGAAATGAGTAGTTTTCTGCAGGATGCGGGCCTTTAAATCGCCCTGTTTTCGCTTGACAGTATTCAATATATTGCATACTGTATACCGCGTTCGAGCGTATTATATCTTCTGAACTTCGGTATAACCTGCTTGAATTAAAGAAGTAATTGCTTAGCTGGTTTATTCCGCCCCTGGCGATATCAGAAACAATTTTGAGGAGAGACACATGTCAAAGGAAACATCGACAATAATTTGGTCAGAAATTGATGAAGCTCCCGCCCTGGCAACCTACGCCCTGCTTCCGATTGTTCAAAAGTATCTTCAGGGCTCCGGAGTCTCGGTTGAAACGCGAGATATCTCCCTGTCTGGTCGAATCCTGGCCAACTTTCCTGACAAGTTGAATGACAATCAGAAAGTCGCCGACTATCTAGCCCAGCTCGGTGATCTGACACAGGATCCAACGGCCAACATTATTAAGTTACCGAATGTCAGCGCCTCCATCCCCCAACTGCAGGCGGCGATTAAAGAACTTCAGGCTAAGGGGTTCGACATCCCTGATTATCCTGAAGAACCTAAGACTGAGGCTGATAAGGCACTACAAACCAGATTCGCCAAATGTCTGGGCAGCGCTGTCAATCCTGTCTTGCGGGAAGGGAACTCCGACCGCAGGGCCGCTGCTTCGGTCAAGAAATTTGCTCAGAAAAATCCTCATCGCATGATGAAACCCTGGCCCGCTGGATCCAAAACTCGTGTGGCCCACATGACGGCAGATGATTTTTACGGCAGCGAGACTTCAGTGACTCTTAAAGAGGCGACTACGGTTAATTATGAATTTGTCGCGGCTGATGGCAGCGTAAGCGTATTGAAAAAAGCAATGCCCGTGCAGGCAGGGGAGGTTCTTGACTCCTCGACGATCAACATTAAGGCACTCCGCAAATTTTACGCCGAGCAGATTGAAAACGCGAAAAATGAAGGGGTGCTACTCTCTCTGCACCTCAAGGCGACGATGATGAAAATCTCAGACCCTTATATCTTCGGTCAGTGCGTCACCGTCTATTATAAGGATGTCTTCGAGAAACATGGCGCGACCTTCAAGGAGTTGGGCGTAAATGTCAGCAACGGTCTGGGGGATGTTTATGTAAAAATCCAGCGTCTGCCAGAAGCAAAAAGAGCTGAAATTGAAGCGGACATCATGGCGGTTTACAAAACCCGCCCTGCTCTGGCAATGGTTGACTCCCGTAAGGGGATCACTAATCTGCACGTACCGAATGATGTCATCATCGATGCTTCGATGCCTGTTGTAGTTCGTGATGGTGGTCGGATGTGGAACCTTCAGGATGAACTGCAGGATACCATCGCCATGATTCCTGACCGGTGTTACGCCACTATCTATCAGACCGTCATCGAGGATTGTCAGAAACACGGTCAATTTGATCCTGCGACCATGGGGCATGTCTCCAATGTCGGGTTGATGGCGCAGAAGGCAGAGGAATATGGTTCCCATGACAAAACCTTTCGTGCCACCGGCAAGGGTAAAATCCAGGTTGTCGATGCTTCGGGTGCGACCCTGCTGGAGCAGTCTGTTGAAGAGGGTGATGTCTTTCGCTCCTGTCAGACCAAAGACGCTCCGATTCAGGACTGGGTCAAGTTGGCCGTCACGCGTGCCAAGGCCAGTGGTGTCCCGACTGTTTTCTGGTTGGATTCCAAGCGCGGTCACGACGCCCAGCTTATCAAAAAAGTTGAAACCTATCTGAAAAACCACGATACGACCGGACTCGACATTCGTATTATGACGCCTGACGCAGCGATGCAGTTAGCCTGTGACAGAGCTAGAAAGGGCTTAGATACCGTTACCGTTACCGGCAATGCGCTGCGTGATTACCTGACTGACCTTTTCCCGATTCTCGAACTGGGGACCAGTGCCAGAATGCTTTCTATCGTGCCTCTGCTTCAAGGAGGTGGGCTGTTTGAGACCGGCGCGGGCGGTTCGGCTCCTAAACATGTCGAGCAGTTCCTTAAAGAGGGCCACCTGCGTTGGGATTCTTTGGGTGAGTACTGCGCGCTGGTGCCGGCTCTTGAACATGTAGCCAATCGGACTGGTAATGCCCGGGTGCAGCTGTTCGCGGATACCCTTGATCAGGCCGTTTCAGATTACCTGGAAAACTCCAAGGCGCCTTCGCGCAAAGTGAATGAGATTGATAATCGGGGTAGCAGTTTTTATCTGGCTTTATATTGGGCGAAGGCGTTGGCGTCTCAAACCAAGGATGCAGAACTTAAAGCCCGCTTCATCGATGTTGCTGCAGCTCTCGAAGCGAATGAAGCCAAGATCAATGCAGAGTTACTTGCCGCTCAGGGTAGCCCCGTTGATATCGGCGGGTACTACAAGCCAGACGCTGGCATGACCGAAAAAGCGATGCGCCCAAGCGCGACCTTCAATGCGATTATTAACGCTATTAACTGATTTTTAATTCACAGTTTTTGTTGGGAAAAGGGGCGAAACCTGTTGCAGTTTCGCCCCTTTTCATGTTGATTGATCCGATGTTCAATCAGACCTCTTTTCAAGAGGTGAGAGGCTGGTAATGACTGCTTCTGTTAAAATGACTTCAAAGTATAAAGGCATCTTGACAGTAAAATATCGTTTGTATACTGTATACAGCATATAGATTATATGGGGTTTTATTCGCTAGATGAGGGATAACCGTGCCTGACAAATGCTGCAGGCCTAATTAAGTCTGACTAGAGGAGAGAGAAAATGGCAAGACCTAAAATTGCTCTGATCGGTGGTGGACAGATTGGTGGTGTTCTGGCTCAACTCTGCGCGTTGCGTGAACTGGGCGATGTTGTGCTGTTTGATATCGTCGAAGGTATGCCGCAAGGGAAAACCCTCGACATTGCCGAAGCTGCTCCGGTCGACGGGTTTGATGTCAGCGTCACCGGAACCAACTCTTACAAAGATATCGCTGGCGCCAATGTTGTTATTGTTACTGCCGGCCTGCCGCGTAAACCCGGGATGAGCCGTGATGACCTGATCGGGGTTAACTCCAAAATCATGACCTCAGTTGCTGAGGGAATCCGCGACAACGCTCCCGATGCCTTTGTTATTATTATTTCCAATCCGCTCGATGCGATGGTGACTCTCTGTCAGAAAATTACCGGGTTCCCCTCTGCACGCGTCATGGGTCAGGCGGGCGTTCTTGACTCAGCACGCTTCAAGGCGTTTATCGCTTGGGAACTGGGTGTTTCGGTTAAAGATGTTAACGCAATGACTCTGGGTGGTCATGGTGACACCATGGTTCCTCTGGTCCGTTATGCTTCGGTTAATGGAATTCCTGTCATGGAATTGCTGGAGCAAAAATATGGTAGCGCTGCAAAAGCCAACGAAGTCATGACCGCCATGGTTGAGCGGACCAAGGCTGCTGGCGGCGAAGTTGTTAAGCTTCTCGGCAACGGCAGCGCTTTCTATAGTCCTGCCTCTTCTGCCGTGGCCATGGCTGAGTCGATCCTCAAAGACCAGAAGCGGGTTATGCCGACCTGTGCTCTGTTAAAGGGAGAGTTCGGGGTCAATGGTTTTTATGTCGGCGTCCCTTGTGTTCTGGGAGCTGGTGGAATTGAGAAAATTATTGAATTTAAGCTTGATGCCACCGAGCAGGCGTTGATGGATAACTCCGTGGCCGCCGTCAAAGAACTTGTCGGCAGCATGAATCTCTGAGTTCTATTATTATTTAACAGCACGATAAGAGGGGTAGCCACCTGGCTACCCCTCTTATCGAATACTAATATTACAATATCTGAATAATACGGTATGTGACTTTTGATACCGGGTATTTACTGGAGAGACAAGCGGAATATGCGGGAAAACCTGTAGACAAGTTTTTATTGGCTTGGGTTTGCCGCCTGTGGTAGGATTCCGCCGCTTTGTCATATCTGTCGCAGGACAGACCAAAACGTGCAAGGAGAAGAATACGAATGAGCGGTGCGAAAGCGAATATTGAGATCAACGAACGGTACTGTAAAGGGTGCAGTATTTGTGTAGAATTCTGCCCCACGAAAGTGCTGGCGATCGATGCCTTTGTAGCGAAAGTCGAGAATGCCGATGCTTGCATCGCATGTATGCAGTGTGAACTGCGTTGCCCTGACTTTGCCATTAAAGTTCACAAGCTGTAGTCGAGACAGGAGGTTGGTTCGTGGCTAAAAAAGTAGCTCTTATGCAGGGCAATGAAGCGTGTGCTCAAGGTGCGCTCTATGCTGGCTGCAATTTCTTCGCTGGTTATCCGATTACTCCGTCAACCGAGGTTGCCGAAGTTCTGTCGATCGAACTTCCCAAAATTGGTGGAACATTTATTCAAATGGAAGATGAGATCGGTGCGACTGCCGCACTGATCGGCGCCGCCTTGACCGGGGCCAAGGCTCTCGATTCCACGTCCGGGCCGGGTATGTCGCTCAAACAGGAACTGCTTGGCTATGCCTGCATTGCTGAAGTCCCCTGTGTCATCGTTAACGTCCAGCGTGGCGGTCCTTCGACCGGTATGCCGACCGGTCCGAGTCAGTCGGATATGCAGCAGGCGATGTGGGGAACCCACGGCGACCATGCGGCGATTGTTCTGACTCCAGCCTCATGCCAGGAGATCTACGAAGAGACCGTGCGGGCCTTCAATCTGGCCGAGAAATATCGCATGCCGGTTCAGATTCAGCTTGATGAAATCTGCGCGCATATGCGCGAGCGGGTGGTGTTCGCTGAGCCCGGCGAACTTGAGGTTATTAACCGTGAAGTTCCTACGGCAACACCAGAGGAATACAAACCTTATGATTCAAGTAAGGGTCTTGTTCCGCCGCTGGCTTCTTTCGGCAGTGGCTACCGTTTTCATGTGACCGGTCTGAATAAGGCCGCTGACGGCTTCCCCACTACCAAAGCTGAACTGGTAGACGCAGAAGAACGGCGTCAGATCGACAAAGTCCTGCTGAATCAGGACGATATCCAGAAGAATGATGAATATCTGCTGGATGACGCCGAGGTTGTTATTTTTGCTTATGGCTCGACCAGTCGTAGTGCTCGTTACGCAGTTAATGAATTGCGTAAAGAGGGCGTGAAGGCTGGCCTGTTCCGTCCTCTGACCATGTGGCCCTTCCCGGAGAAGCGTGTTGCCGAACTGGCTGCTCAGGCTAAGGCGATCATCTGCCCTGAGATGAACCTGGGACAGATGGTGCGTGAGGTTGAGCGCGTGGCAAAGGGGAATTGTGCAGTTTCCCATATCGGGCGTGTCGATGGGGAGCCGATTAATCCCGGCCAGATCATCGACAAGGTCAAGGAGGTCTAATAATGGCTTACGATTACGAAAAATCACTCCGTCCTGGCAAGCTGCCGCATATCTGGTGCCCAGGCTGCGGTCACGGGATTGTCATGAAGGGCTTGATTCGGGCAATGGACACCTGTGAACTCGATCTTAAGCAGACGGCCATCGTCTCGGGTATCGGTTGTGCCAGTCGACTGCCCGGCTATATCGATTCCTGTACCCTGCATACTGCTCACGGTCGGGCTGCAGCCTTCGCTACCGGGGTCAAAATGGCCAAGCCGGAGATGACGGTGCTAGTTGTCAGTGGCGATGGTGACTGTACCGCGATCGGTGGTAATCACTTTATCCACGCCTGTCGGCGTAATATCGATATGACCTACCTCATCATGAACAACAATATTTACGGAATGACCGGTGGTCAGTTCTCACCCTGCACGCCGACCGGAGCCCTGGCGTCGACCACGGTTTACGGTAACCCCGATCCGACATTTGATATCGCCAAGTTGGCAATTGGTGCTGGTGCGACCTTCGTTGCTCGTGGTACTGCATTCCATGCAGCTCAGATCGATAAGTTGATCGCCGAGGGGATCAAGCACAAGGGGATGGCCGTTATCGAAATTCTCGACGACTGCCCGACCACCTACGGTCGTCGCAACAAATTTCGTAGCGTTATCGACATGATGAAGCGTCTCAAGGACATTGCTGTTCCTGTTGCCGCCGCCGCCAAGATGACCCCAGAACAACTCGAAGGCAAGGTTTTGACCGGTGTGCTGCATAAAGAAGACCGTCCTGAGTACACTGAGCAATATGCCAAGGTCATACAACGCGCTCAGGGCCTCTGATCAACTCAAGGAGATTTGAATCATGGCAGAAAGATATGAAATTCGTTTTTCCGGTGCTGGTGGTCAGGGCTTGATTACGGCCGGAATTATTTTAGCGGAGGCAGCTTCAATTGTTGAAGGCAAGTACGCTGTCCAGTCGCAAAGCTACGGTCCTGAGGCTCGTGGTGGAGCATCTAAATCTGAGGTTATTATCTCGGATAGCCCCATCGATTATCCCAAGGCAACAGTTGTCGATGCCTGCTTGGCCATGACCCAGGTGGCTGCGGATAAATATGCCAATGGCATTAAGCCGGGTGGCGTGCTGCTGATCGATACCGATTTTGTGAAGAATGTTCCGGTTGGCGATTTCAGAGTGGTCAAAATTCCGATCATGCGCACCGCTAAAGAGGAAATTGGCCGTGAAATCGTGGCCAACGTCGTCGCCCTCGGGGCGATGATAGCACTGACTGATGTTGTTTCACGTGAATCCGGTGAGAAAGCTGTTCTAGCTAAAGTTCCCGAGGCCTTTATTGAATTGAATAAAAAGGCCTACAGCATCGGTTTCCAGAAAGTCAAAGAAGCGCTGGGAAAATAAAACTTTTGATTTTTAGAATCTGACTGTTATTATCTGGACCCGGCTATTGTGCCGGGTCTTTTTTTACTTTTATTAAGATGAAAGGTTTAAACATGAAACGTTTGGCTTTGTTGCTGCTCATCATCGGTCTGGCGACACCTGCTTTTAGTGCGCCTCTTGAAGATGGACAGTCAAAATTGAGTTACGCGATCGGCATGAGTATCGGAAGTGACCTGTTGCGTCAGGACCTTAAGCTCGATCTTGGTCAACTTACGGCAGGATTGACTGCGACTTACAATAAGACTGATGCGCTTCTGAGTGAAGATGAAATGGTTAAAGTTCTGGTTGCTTTCCAGAAAGAGATGCAAGAAAAACAGAAAGCCAAAGCTGCCGTTGCGTCTGAGAGCAACAAGGCGGCCGGAAAGGCTTTTCTCGCCGAAAACGCTAAAAAAACTGGTGTTAAAACGACCGCCAGCGGTCTGCAATACGAAGTGTTGACTGCCGGAAAAGGCGCTACCCCTACAGCTGACGATCAAGTTACGGTGAACTATCGTGGTACCCTTGTTGACGGGACGGAATTTGATAGCTCCTACAAACGTGGCCAGCCTGCAACTTTTCGGGTTGGTGGTGTCATTCCGGGTTGGACTGAAGCTTTGCAGTTGATGAAAGAAGGGGGTAAGCTCAAACTTGTTATCCCTCCTCAACTCGCCTATGGAGACCGTGGGGCACCACCGGTTATCGGACCGGGAAGCACATTGGTTTTTGAAGTTGAATTGCTTAAGGTCGTTAAAAAATAACTACTTATAACAAGCTTATTTTGAGGGTCTGCACTTTGGTGCGGACCCTTTTTTTGTCTGGGGGCCCAGGGGTAAGAGTTGACTTAAGGGGAGAAATATCAGGCAGACTATCATGAGTATTTCGAACATTGATTCCTCGTTCCTAATCAGCATATTTTCTTTGTTGCTGTAACTCTATAAGCTTGGAATGACACAATATGTCACTAAACTATAAGCTAATAATACTAAGTACTTGTGTAACTCTATTTCGTAAAACGTTATCGATATCTTGCCCGGAATAGTGCCCGGCAATTGATTGACAATGCTATTCTGGATCGTATACAGTATGCAATTAACTGCGAGACACATGTGCATTTTATGTATCGCAGAGACCAGGGTTTGATGTTGTTTTGCAGCGGATGCTGCGCACTTGATAATGGAGAAGAGAGATGATTGAAGCTTATTTGAAGCATGAAGAAGCACGGAGCGCCCAGGGGATTCCGGCGTTGCCATTGACTCCCGAGCAAACCGCATCATTATGCGAATTGCTCCAAAATCCCCCTGCAGGAAAGGAAGCCTTTCTGTTCAACTTGTTTACTGAACGGATTTCACCCGGAGTCGACCCTGCGGCCGAGGTTAAAGCGGCTTTTCTGGCGGAGATACTCACTGGTGCCAAGAGTTCGTCGCTGATCAGTAAGGTCCAGGCGGTTAAAATCCTCGGGACGATGATCGGTGGCTATAACGTGCAACCTTTGATTGAGGCGTTATCAATCTCCGAGCTCGCAAACGAGGCGGTTAGCGCCCTGTCCGGGATGACATACGTTTATGATGCCGCTCTGCAGGTCATTGCTCTTTCGAAAAATAATTCTGCTGCCAAGCAGGTTGTTGAAAGTTGGGCCGATGCCGAGTGGTTCACCAGCAAATCAGGAGTGGCCGAAACGATTAAGGTCAAAGTGTTCAAGGTCGAAGGGGAAATTAATACTGATGATTTCTCGCCGGCAGGCGATGCATGGAGTCGTCCTGACATTCCACTTCACGCCTTAGCCATGGGTAAAACCCGTTTCCCTGGTGGTATCAATGAAATTGCTAAATGGCGTGAAGCTGGTCATCAGGTCGCTTTTGTAGGGGATGTCGTTGGTACTGGCTCTTCCCGCAAGTCGGCGTGTAATAGTGTGCTTTGGTACATTGGTAATGACATTCCCGCTGTGCCGAACAAAAGGCGTGGCGGCGTTATCATCGGTAGCGTCATTGCGCCGATCTTCTTTAACACCGCTCAGGATTCCGGTGCTCTGCCGCTGCGCATGGATGTTACCAAGCTGAATATGGGTGATGTCGTCACCATTAATACGGTGAAGGGTGAAGTGACCAATGAGGCCGGTGATGTGGTATCGACCTTTGATATTAAGCCGAATACCGTCCCTGATGAGTTTCGTGCGGGTGGCCGCATCCCTTTGATTATTGGTCGCGCTGTGACAACGATGGCCTGCAAGGCGCTCGGCAAGAAGGAACCTGCTCTTTTCGCTCAGCCCGAAAATCCGATACCCAAGGCGGGACAGGGCTATACTCAGGCCCAGAAAATGGTCGGTCGCGCTTGCGGCGTCGAAGGGATTCTGCCCGGGACCGCATGCGAGCCGAAGATGACAACAGTTGGTTCGCAAGATACCACCGGGCCGATGACTGCAGATGAACTTAAAGAATTGGCCTGCCTCAAGTTTCTGTCACCGCTGTTTATGCAGTCGTTCTGTCATACCGCCGCCTATCCGAAGCCGGCAGATGTGAAGATGCACGCTAACCTACCAAAATTTATTTCTGATCGTGCCGGTGTCCCCTTGCGTCCTGGCGATGGCGTCATCCACTCCTGGTTGAACCGGTTGCTGATCCCTGACACTGTGGGCACCGGCGGCGATTCTCACACCCGCTTCCCGATTGGTATCAGCTTTCCCGCCGGGTCTGGTCTGGTCGCCTTCGGCGGTGCGCTTGGTTTCATGCCGCTGGATATGCCAGAATCAGTACTGGTGCGTTTCAAGGGTAAATTCAACGAAGGTATTACCCTGCGCGATGCTGTCAATGCCATCCCCTATTGGGCGATCAAGCAAGGTCATCTGACCGTGCCCAAGAAGAACAAGGTTAATATTTTCAACGGTCGTATTCTTGAGATGGAAGGCCTGCCCGACCTCTCCGTTGAACAGGCTTTTGAACTGACTGATGCTGCAGCCGAGCGAAGTGCAGCAGCAGGTTGCATTAAGCTGAGTGAAGCCTCGGTCAGCACTTACCTGCGCTCCAACGTTGCTCTGATGAAGAAGATGATTGTCGATGGCTATCAAGATGCGCAGACCTTGCAAAATCGTATCGATGCCGTTACCGAGTGGCTCAAAGCGCCGAAGCTCCTCGAAGCAGACACCAACGCCGAGTATGCCGCAGTGATCGAAATTGATCTGGCGGAAATTACAGAGCCTATTCTGGCCTGCCCGAATGATCCGGATGATGTCAAGCTTCTGTCCGATGTTCAGGGGACTCCGATTCAGGATATTTTCCTCGGTTCCTGTATGACCAATATCGGTCATTTCCGTGCAGCTGCTGAAATCTGGCGTGGTCAGAAATTCAATCCGAATGTTCGTACCTGGATCTGCCCCCCGACCCGTATGGATCAGGCGAAACTAAAGGAAGAGGCGGTGTTCTCGGTTTTCAGCGCCATGGGCGCGCGAATTGAGATTGCGGGTTGTTCCCTCTGCATGGGCAATCAGGCTCGGGTTCCCGATGGCGTGAATATGTTCTCCACCAGTACCCGGAACTTCGATGATCGTATTGGGAACGGGGCCAAGGTTTATCTGGGGTCAGCTGAACTCGGAGCCGTAACTTCAACTCTGGGTAAACTCCCAACACCGGCCGAATATATGACAGTTTTTAAAGAGAAGGTTTCTCCCAACAAAGAGACCATTTATCAATATCTGCAATTTGACGAGATGGCTGGTTACGAAAAAACGCTTTAACTAAATCAGTAAAACTGTACAGAAACGGCCGCTCCTCAAGGGGGCGGCCGTTTTTTATTTTACTTTACGTTTCAGCCAGAGATGAAAAAGGCTGGCGCCGAGGCCCAGAAGGATAAGCAGCCCGAAGCGACCGGTGAAATCTTCAGCTTGCCGCCAGCTCTCCCCACCCAGATATCCAAGACCGGGATAGGCCAGACCCCAAAGCAGGGCGCTGCAAAGCGAGACCCTGATGAAGAATGCTCTCTTCATTTTTGACATGCCGGCTAAAAAAGGGATTGTGCCGCGGATCGGGCCCAAAAACCTTGCATATAGCAGACTTTTCCCTCCGTGAACTGCTAAAAATTTTTGTGAGGCCAGAAGTTTTTTCTCCTGTCTCGCAAGCCAGGGGGTTGTCATTCGCCTATGGCCTAACTTCTGTCCCATCCCATAGCTGAGAAGGTCACCCGCAAATGCGCCGCCAGCGCTATAAAGGCAGATGGCCAGGAACTGCCCCTTGTCGTGAGCTGAAAGGAATCCTGCTAAAACTATCAGAGTGCTCCCTGGCATCGCCAGGCCGATGAGGGGTATAGACTCCAAAAATGCAATCAGGGCAACGATGATAAGGTAGGTTGTTCCATGCGGTAAGTGCACAACAATCTGTTGAAGCCAGGCATCCATTAATCAGACCTTTGCCCTGACGCGGGCTCGAACTGTTTGGCCCAGTCATCGAGCACTTCACCTTTCTCCTCTCCAAAGGACACAAGAGTCTTTCGAACCTCGGCCAGACTTTTCTGGCGGCCATGGTCACGCTGGTTTTTAGAAAAAAAGAGATCGGCGTAACAGATGATTTTTTCTTCAAGGGTTTCGGGTAGATAGTCTCGAGGTGGCAACGGCAGCTTTTGTTGCAGAATCTCCTCGGCCGTCAGGCCAATGCCCGTGTGTCGTTCACATACCCGCGCGTGTCGCGGCATCCCCTCTGTTCTAAGAATTTCTGCCCCTTTGATGCCATGGGCAAGATAGGGAAGTTGGCCAAAACATTGGAGTTCGGGGGCATGAGTATAAATCATGCCGATGTCATGTAACATTGCGGCCTCGGCGATGAATTGAAGATCAGGTTGAGAGACCCCTGAAAGAGAACGGGCAATGTGCAGCGCCTTGCGTGTTACCAGGCGACTGTGCTCGAGTAATAAGCGGTGAGCCGCCGGGGATGTTTGATAGTACTTGCGGATAAGGTCGGCTGGATGCGAAAAGCTCATAAATTGTCTGCAGTTAAAATAGAGAAGGAGAGAAGGACCTTTTCGATTGTTGATTGCAGCTGATCATAATCGGCCGCTGAGATAATAACCGAAAGCAAATAGGAGCGGTGCGGGCCCGCGATGGCGAGAGAGATGAGTTTGCCAGAGGGTGTTTGGCTTTCGACCCGAATGGCCTGTCCCGCCGGATGTTTAAAGTTAAGGGGGGTGACGATCTCATCCCCCGCGCTCCTCGGGAGCAGGTCGGTCAAGGTTTCGGATGTCACCGGGGAATCTGTTTGGGGTGTTGATCTGATATTCAGGGAATTTTCGGATCCATTCTTCCCCGGAATTCTCCATCCCACCGTGTCAGACTTGTATCTCGGGGAAGAGACGGGGATATGCTGACGTTGCCATGAAGTCGGCACAACGATGGAGAATCCCTGTTTGAGATCAATGTAGACTTCCTCATCGGCCGAAGTCGAATTTTGACCCCCTTTAGGGCCAAAGCACCCAGAAAGAGTCAGAAGGTACAGGCACAGGATGAAAATACAATAGCGGTATGATGGTTTAGAATTGGTGCTCAAGCGCTTTCCTTTTGGAGGCTGAGGGCTGATGAGGGTGAAGGGCCTTCGCTTGATTATACGCTTTCCGGTTTTTAGAGCAAATTAGTGGCTCGGTTTGAAGGTGAAAGCTGTTATATTTTGTGCTTGTTGGTCCATGTGTAATTTCGTTAGAGTATCAAGCATTTCATCTTGTTTTGTTTTCATTTACGGGTTCTGTAATTATGCAGGTGATAGATCATCTTGCCAATATCAAAGACGCAGGGGAGGGCACTGCGGTTGCCCTGGGGAATTTCGATGGAGTTCACCTCGGTCATCGTGACATCTTTCGCACTCTGGTGCGACGCGCGCGAGAATTGGGGGTCAGGTCTCTGGTTTATACTTTTGATCCTCACCCCTTGAAGGTTCTCGCCCCGGAACGGGCCCCTCTTCTCCTGAACACAGCCGAAGAGAAAGTTCGCCTGATTGCTGCTTCCAATATCGATATCCTTGCGTGCATCCCTTTTTCGGTGGCTTTGGCTTCCTGTGAGGCCGAAGATTTTGTGCGAGATGTTCTTGTGGGGCAGTTGCATATTCGCGCGCTGGTGATTGGATATGATTTTGCCTTCGGTCGTGATAGACGGGGAACCGGTGACTTTTTGCGAGCTCAGGGTGAAATTTACGGGTTCAGCGTTGATGTCCTGCAACCGGTAGGGATGGATGGTCAGCCTTACAGCTCCAGTCGGGTGCGTGAACTCCTAGCTGAGGGACGGGTTGAGGCGATCCCCTCGCTACTCGGTCGGCACTATACCCTTGCCGGAAAGGTCGTAGGCGGTGAGAAGCGCGGTCGCACCCTGGGGTTTCCGACCGCGAATATTTCTACCGAGAAAGAGCAGCTCCCGGCGGCAGGGGTTTACGCTGTTATTGTGCGGCATAAAAATACCGACTATCAGGGTCTGGTGAATATTGGCTGCCGGCCGACCTATGGCCCAGGCGCAACCACCATCGAAGTTTATCTGCTCGATTTCAGCGGGGATATTTACGCTGATGAATTGCGCCTGTATTTTGTCGCCAGATTGCGCGAAGAGAAGATCTTTGCCGATAGCGACGCCTTGATAGCCGCTATCAGGCAAGATGTCGCACTTGGTCGTGAGCTCCTTAAAGACGCGAAAATTATTCAGTATCAAGAGTATCTCTCGGAAGACAACACATGCGCGCGATAGATGGACTGACTCAGATTTACGGTATTTTGGGTGACCCGGTGACACATTCACTCTCTCCCGCCATGCAGAATCAGGCGATGCGCCAAGCCGGCCTGAACGCCGTTTATCTTCCTTTCCATGTCGTTCCTCAAGACTTACCTGCTGCGGTTGAGGGGCTTCGTGCTTTGCATGTTGGTGGAGTCAACATCACCTTGCCTCACAAGGAGCAGATTCTTCCTCTGCTTGATCGGGTGGACGAAGACGCTGCCTTGATTGGCGCCGTTAATACTCTTGTCAGAAGAGGGGACGAACTCGTCGGCTACAATACCGATGGTCTCGGATTTATCCGCGCCCTGGATGAAGACCTTGATTTTATTCCAGAGGGGAAGCGGGTGCTGTTACTCGGTGCCGGGGGGGCCTGTCGCGCTGCTGCAGTCTCACTTCTGCGTGCCGGGACCGGGTCTTTGACAGTCGTTAATCGCAACCTGGAACGCGCAGAACGACTTGTCCGCCAGCTTGTGCCGGTCTTCCCGAACCAGCACATTATTGCCCGAGGCGTTGGTGATTGTGCCTATCTAACCGACTTGCGGCAGGCTGATCTGGTAGTTAATACTACCTCCCTTGGCCTTAAGGGTGAGCCCATCTCGTTCTGTCCGCTCGAAAAGATTAAAGCTAGTGCATTAGTTTACGATATGGTATATTCGCTGGCTGAAACGCCCTTCGTGCGTGCGGCAAAAAC
This sequence comes from Geopsychrobacter electrodiphilus DSM 16401, assembly GCF_000384395.1. Lineage (NCBI taxonomy): Bacteria > Pseudomonadati > Thermodesulfobacteriota > Desulfuromonadia > Desulfuromonadales > Geopsychrobacteraceae > Geopsychrobacter > Geopsychrobacter electrodiphilus. Next base: position 2,148,054 of record NZ_ARWE01000001.1, on the reverse strand, counting down.
TCTTGGTTTGTCAGCAGCCGATGGCATGGGAATGCTTGCGGGGCAAGGGGAAGAGGCCTTTAGTCTCTGGTTTGGTTTGTCTCCTGAGAAAGGGCTGATGAAAAAATGCCTGCAACAACTCTGTGCCAAAAGCAATATTTAATGGAGGGGTCGGGACTGTAATGAGTATAAATCGCCTTGGAGAGCTGCTGATCCGCAATCAGCTGATTACCGACGATCAGTTGAAAAAAGCGATAGATGAACAGAAGAAAGAGGGCACCCGACTGGGGGCTGCCCTGATCAAACTCGGATACATTCAGGAAGCGGACCTCGCGACCTTTTTGTCCAAGCACTACGGTGTCCCATCGATTAATCTCTCCGAATTTGACATTGAACCCGCGATTATAGCAACCGTCCCACCTGAAGTTGCCCAGAAATATCAGATGATCCCGATCAATCGCGCCGGTGCAACGCTGATTGTTGCCATGGCCGACCCGTCGAACATTTTTGCCATCGACGACATCAAATTCATGACCGGTTACAATGTTGAAGTGGTTGTCGCGGCCGAAGCGGCGATCAAGGAAGCCATTGATAAGTATTATGATCAGAGTGCTACGCTCGCAGATGTCATGGGGAATCTCGAGGATTTTGATGATCTTGAGTTTGTTGATGATGCCGAACTGGAAGACACCGGTTCTCTAGAGAAGGCCAGTGCGGATGCTCCAGTCGTCAAGCTGGTTAACCTGATATTAACGGATGCCATCAAGAGGAAAGCCTCCGATATTCACATTGAACCTTACGAACATGTTTTTCGGGTCCGTTATCGCATAGACGGTGTGCTTTATGAGGTTATGAAACCACCCAAAAAACTGAAAAATGCCATCACTTCGCGCATCAAAATTATGGCGACCATGGATATTGCCGAGCGTCGCTTACCTCAGGACGGTCGCATCAAAATAAAGTTGTCGCGTGGCGTTGAGATGGATTACCGGGTCAACTGCCTGCCGACGCTGTTCGGTGAAAAAGTTGTTCTGCGGCTGCTCGACAAAAGCAACCTGCAACTCGATATGACGAAACTTGGGTACGAAGAACAGGCGCTCTCCTGGTTCAAAAAGGAGATTCATAAACCTTTCGGGATGGTCCTCGTAACCGGGCCGACCGGCAGCGGCAAGACCGTTTCGCTTTATTCGGCCTTATCCGAACTGAACAAAATCAGCGAAAATATTTCGACTGCTGAAGACCCTGTCGAGTTTAACTTTGCCGGGATCAATCAGGTCCAGATGCATGAAGAGATCGGCTTGAATTTTGCGGCGGCGTTGCGGGCCTTTTTACGTCAGGATCCCGACATTATCATGATTGGTGAGATCCGCGACTTTGAAACGGCTGAGATTGGGGTCAAAGCTGCCTTGACTGGTCACATGGTTCTTTCAACCCTGCACACCAATGATGCGCCGAGTACCATCAACCGCCTGCTGAATATGGGGATTGAACCCTTCCTGGTCGCATCAGCAGTGAACCTGATCTCGGCCCAACGCCTTGGCCGCAGGGTCTGCTCCGAATGCAAGGAGCCAGCAGAGCTTTCCAATGAGGCCCTGATTTCAGCAGGCATCCCGTCCGATAAACTCGGTTCCTTTGTTACCTATAAGGGGCGAGGGTGTAGTACGTGCAACGATACTGGATACAAAGGTCGGATCGGCGTCTATCAAGTTATGCCGATGTTTGAGGGGATTAAGGAGATGGTCCTTTCTGGAGCAAATACTGCTGAAATAAAGCAGGAATCTATGCGCCTGGGCGTTAAAACCATGCGTCAATCAGCCTTGACCAAATTTATGGAGGGGGTGACGACTCTCGAAGAGGTTTTGCGCTGCACTGTAGGCGATGACTGAAAAGATAATCAACGCGTGTTTTCCTGAAGGAAAAACATATGCTTAATATGCATCAATTACTCAAAGCCATGATTGAAAAAGGCGCCTCCGATCTGCATCTCTCTACCGGATCTCCACCGCAGATCCGCATAGACGGGCAGATGGTGGTGCTTAAAACTGAAACATTGACGCCGGCTGAAAGCAAGAAACTGTGTTATAGCGTCCTGACCGATGCTCAAAAAAGGACATTCGAAGAAGAGAACGAGCTGGATCTCTCTTTCGGGGTAAAAGGCCTGTCGCGCTTCAGGGGCAATATCTTTATGCAGCGCGGCGCAGTTGCCGGAGCATTTCGTGCGATTCCGTTTGAAATCAAAGGCTTCAACGAACTCGGCTTGCCGGCTATTGTCAAACAGATGTCAAAAAAACCACGGGGTCTTGTCCTGGTGACGGGGCCGACAGGAAGTGGCAAGTCAACAACTCTTGCCGCTATTATTGATGCTATCAATTCCGAGCGTGCCGAACATATCATTACTATCGAAGACCCGATCGAATATCTTCATCCGCATAAAAAATGTCTGGTTAATCAACGCGAGGTCGGGGCCGACACTCTGAGTTTTAAAAAAGCCCTTAAATATATTCTGCGTCAAGATCCAGACGTGGTGTTGCTCGGCGAGTTGCGCGATATTGAAACCATTGAGGCCGCTCTGACCATCGCCGAAACCGGTCACCTCTGTTTTGCCACACTTCACACCAACGGGTGCGTGCAGACGATTAATCGCATTGTCGATGTTTTTCCGACCAACCAGCAATCGCAAATCCGGACCCAGCTCTCTTTTGTACTTGAAGGGGTGCTTTCGCAGGCACTCATCAAGAGCGCTTCAGGGACAGGCCGGGAAATGGCTCTGGAGGTAATGGTTCCAAACCCCGCGATTCGTAATTTGATTCGCGAAGACAAGATCCATCAGATCTATTCACAGATGCAGATCGGGCAAGATAAATTCGGCATGCAAACCATGAATCAGACCCTCTTTATGCTGGCACATAATCGAAAGATTACCCAGGAGGATGCCATGTCTCGTTCTTCGGACCTCGAAGAACTGAAGCAGATGTTCGCTAACCCAGCTGCAATATTAAGGCGGCAGCAAGCGATGGCGCCTGCCGGTTCGAGTTATTAGTTTAGCTGAATTCAATAAACCGATTCCGAAAGGGGTGGATCGATGCCAAAATTTTCCTGGAGTGGTCGTTCTCGTGACGGTAAAAACGTCAAAGGGGAGATAGAAGCGACAAGCGAGGCCTCGGCCTCCGCACTGTTACGTCGTCAGGGGATCATGCCGGGTCGCATCAAACAGCGCGGTGGCGGTCTCGATTTCGAAATCAAGATCCCCGGGTTTGAACAGAAGGTTACTACCAAAGATCTGGTGGTTTTTACGCGTCAGTTTGCGACCATGATCGACGCCGGACTCCCGCTGGTGCAGTGTCTGGATATCCTCTCGAGTCAGCAGGAGAATAAAACCCTTAAAAAAGCGCTGCTGCAAATCAAGGAAGATGTTGAGTCCGGTGCAACCTTTGCCGATGCACTGGGTAAACATCCGAAAATATTCAATGAGCTCTATGTCAACCTGGTCGCGGCGGGTGAGGTCGGCGGTATCCTGGATACCATCCTGAACCGTTTGGCGGAATACATTGAAAAAGCCCTCAAGCTGAAAAAACAAGTCAAAAGCGCCATGACCTATCCGACCACCATCATTGGTATCGCCCTGGTGGTTATCTCGGTCATCCTGATCTTTGTTATTCCCGCATTCGAGAAGATGTTCGCCGATTTCGGGGGCTCTTTACCAATGCCGACCCAGATCGTTATCAATCTGAGCAACTTTATTCAGAATTATATTATTGTTATTATCGCCGGAATTTTTGCCATTATAGTTGGGACTAAAAAGATCTATGCAACGAATAAAGGACGTGACTTTATTGACGATTGGGCCCTGAAAGCGCCAGTTTTCGGTGTTTTGATCCGTAAGGTGGCCGTGGCCAAGTTTGCACGCACCATGTCCACCATGATTTCGAGTGGGGTCCCGATTCTTGATGGCCTGGATATCGTGCGGAAGACTGCCGGCAATCGAACCGTAGAGAAGGCCATCGCCAATGTGCGTGAGAGTATCAGTGAGGGTAAAACCATAGCTGAACCACTCAAGCAGTCCGGGGTGTTTCCGGCAATGGTCTGCCAGATGATCGAAGTCGGTGAGCAGGCCGGTGCTCTGGATGCGATGCTCAGCAAAATTGCCGATTTTTATGATGATGAGGTCGATGATGCGGTCGGCAATCTAACTGCCATGATGGAGCCGTTGCTGATGCTCTTCCTGGGGGTCACTGTCGGTGGCCTGGTTATCGCCATGTATCTCCCGATCTTTAAACTTGCCGGCACCGTTGGTGGTTGATGTCTGACCGAAAACAGCTCTTCTCCGGGCTCGGCCCTGACCGTCTAAGCCTGGCCTGGTTTCTCGCTTTTCGGGTCGCGGTTATTACCCTTTTTCTGGGTGGCTCAGCAGTCTTTTTTTTGAATGGCAAGATGGGGAGCGATATCGCTCCTCTTCTTTTTTTTCTGCTTGCCCTTTCCTATACCGAAGCCCTCATTTCTGCTCTTGCCCTGCTTTGGATCAAAGGGTTCCGCCTGTTTGCCCAGATTCAACTCTTCTGGGACCTCCTGTTCGTTACGGCTATCATTCTGATTACAGGAGGCGTTGACAGCGCCTTCTCCTTTGTCTATTTGCTGGTTATTGTCTCGGGCAGTTTTTTACTCGCGCGCAGACAAACGATCTATGTTGCTGGTACCGCTGCAATTCTCTACGGCGGTATCCTCGATCTTCAGTATTTCGGTTATTTAAACTTTCTTGATATCAAAGTTTCGACCGAATATGCCCCCTACCTGTATTCAGTTTTTGTGCATGTTATTGCCTTTTTGCTGACTGGATTTTTAAGTGGTACGCTTGGGGAGCGCTGGCATTCCAGTGCCGTTGAACTGCAGCGTAAGCAGATAGATTATCAAGAACTTGAACGGCTCAACCGCACAATTCTGTCGCATATCAGCAGCGGCTTGATGATCGTTAATCGGCGCGGTCGAATCCGTTCGTTTAACGCGGCTGCCGAGGAGATAACCGGTTACCGGCTTGAAGAGATTTATGATTCGGGGGTCGATGATTTTTTCCCGGGATTAGGTCTGATTGATGAGGAGGGGTATCGCATCATTTCGCGCGCTGAAACAGTTATCGAGGACCGCCACCAGCAAAGGCTTATTATCGGGTATGCCAGCATCCTGATCAAGGATCATACGGAAGCGGATGTCGGCTTGCTGGTGACCTTCCAGAACCTGACCCAGTTAAAGGAGATTGAGGCCCAACTTCAACGGGCAGATCGGCTCGCCGCCGTCGGTCGCTTGGCCTCAGGCATGGCGCACGAAATTCGCAACCCGCTGGCTTCAATCAGCGGCTCGGTGCAGTTACTGCTTGAAGGTTCGCATCTTTCAGCGGAAGACACGCAACTTATGCGCATCGTCCTGCGTGAGGCCGATCGTCTCTCCCGACTGTTAACCGATTTTCTGGTGTTCGCCCGCCCGCGCGCTCCCGAATATGAAAAGGTCAGGGTTGTGGAGCTGTTTCGCGAACTGCAGAGCATCCTCGAAGCCGACCAGCGATTTAGGGCGGTTGTTCTGCAGATTGACTGCAGTCTCGATGCCTGGCTGAGTGCCGATCGAAACATGCTCCGTCAGGCGTTGTGGAACCTGTTACTTAACGCGGTTGATGCCATGCATCATACCGGGCAGATCACCCTGGCCTTCGACGAAGTGTCGAACCGGCTGACGATCGAAGATTCTGGGCCTGGGATCCCTGCGGATATTCGTAAAACAATCTTTGACCCCTTTTTCTCAACCAAAGAGCAGGGGACTGGTCTCGGACTGGCGAACGTTTTTTCTATCGTTGAAGCACATGGTGGACGGATTGACCTCGGCGAAAGTCCCCTTGGAGGGGCGGCTTTTAAACTGTATTTTCAAGAAAGTCGGATTTGACTATGGCTAAACAGGAAAAACGGGTTTTGGTTGTTGACGATGAAGCCAGTATGCGAGAAATGCTTGCGATCATGCTGACTCGCGATGGTTTCGCTGTCTCCTCTGCGTCTGATGGCGCTCAGGGGCTAGAGATGTTCCGTCAGGGCGACATCGATCTGGTAATCAGCGATATTCGCATGCCCCATATGGGGGGGATTGACTTGTTACGCGAAATCAAAGCGCTCGAACCTGATGCTCTGGTGATTATGATGACCGCCTTCTCGACCACTGAAGAAGCGGTTGAGGCCATGAAGCTGGGAGCTTATGATTATTTTATAAAGCCGTTCAAGACCGACGAAGTGCGTCTGGTCATCGGCAAAGCGCTCGAGAATTCGAAGCTTAAGCGCGAGAATGTTGCGCTGAGAACCGCCCTGGGTGAACGCTACTCTTTTTCCAACCTCATCGGTAAAAGTCCCGTAATGCAAAGGCTTTATTCGATGGTTGAACGGGTCGCGGACAGCCAGGCCAATGTGCTCGTGTGTGGTGAGAGTGGCACCGGCAAAGAACTGGTGGCGCGTGCGGTTCACTTTAATAGCCCACGCAAGAGCGGTCCTTTTGTCCCCGTTAACTGTGGTGCTATTCCCGAAACGTTGATTGAATCTGAATTGTTTGGTCATGAAAAGGGGTCCTTTACCGGTGCCGATCGCAAAAAAGAGGGCTTGTTCGAATCCGCCAACGGCGGCACCCTGTTTCTGGATGAGATTGGGGAGCTGCCGTTGAGCATGCAGGTCAAGCTGTTGCGCGTATTGCAGGAACGTGAGTTCCGGCGGGTCGGAGGCACCCAAAGTCACCCTCTGGATATCCGCCTGGTTGCGGCCACCAACAAAAATCTTGAGGCGCAGGTCAGTTGTGGCAAATTTCGTGAGGATCTCTATTACCGGCTGAATGTTGTAAGCCTTAACTTGCCGCCGCTGCGGGAACGTCTGGAAGATGTTCCGCTGCTGCTCGACTATTTTTACGCAGAACGGACCGGTGAGAAACATCTGCCTGTGCGGGGGGATACCTTGCGCCTTCTGCTTGAATACGACTGGCCAGGGAACATTCGTGAACTGCAAAATCTGGTTGAGCGGTGCGTGGTGCTCGGCTGGGATGAGGAAATAACAGCGGACTGCCTACCCGCGCAATTGTTGGCGGCGGTGGGTACCCGGCCTGCCCAGGCGTTAGCAAAAATTCCTGAATCAGGTTTCGACTTGGAAGCTCATATGGCTGAGATTGAGCGTATGCTTTTGCTGCAGGCACTGGAGCAACGCCAGGGAGTCAAAAAGCGCGCCGCCGAACTCCTCGGCATCAGCTTTCGTTCGATCCGTTATCGGCTGGCGAAGCTTGGTCTGGGTGGTGATGACGACGAGGGCTGAACTATGGGGGGATGGAGACTCTTGTCTGGCCGATTAAACAAGGGTCTGACAATAACACTATAGACAAGAGATTAGCTTAAAATAGATCTGGTGAATCTTAGGCATGCCAGAGTGAATCACCTGTGTGTGGGGAAATGAAGTATCTCCGGTTATTTCTGACGGGTGACAAAAAATGTCATTCTGGGGCGCGCAGGCTGTCACCCTGGTGGAAGGGATGACCGATTTTAATTGGAAATCTCTGGTTATCTCTTTGAAAATATACAGTTTTTTTTATTTTAGTTGATTTGGCACAACTTCTGTATATACTCTCCCCCGAAACATTCAGAAGCCATTTTAAATATGGCGAATTATCATCCATAGACAAAGGAGAATTACTATGTTGAAGAAGTTCCGTAAAAACGAAAAGGGTTTCACCCTGATCGAGCTGCTGATCGTTGTTGCGATCATCGGTATTCTGGCTGCTATCGCTATTCCGCAGTTCTCGGCATACCGTGCCAAGGCTTACAATGCAGCTTCCAACTCGGATTTGAAGAACATCAAGACCGGTATGGAAGCGTATATGGCCGATAATCAAGCATATCCCTCAGATATGTCTTATCGTTAATTTCATCAGCAATTGAAAAGGAATCTACCTATGAAAAAAATACTTATTATTACAATCTTTGCTGTATTTATGACCTCTTCCGCATTTGCTGCTACCAATGCTATTACATTCCCCACCACTTTCGATAAGGCCAACACTGGTAAAACTGTCTACGGTGATTCTACAGATGCTAGCGCTACGAATGTCAACGCTGCATTGATTGGTAAGACCTCTTCTGGGGTTGGCTGCAGTATCAAATCTACCACTCTTGGCTATGCTGCAGTGACACAACACCTTAATGGAACCAAGGCTTTTGCTTCTTCCAATGATTCTACGTCAATCTATTCGAAGGTTGTTACAGCAGGGACGGCAACGTCCAACTTTACCAATATAGGTACGACTGACTTTGCAAGCTGGACTGCAATGTAAACAATAAAGTTTTGTTGGCTAACTAAAGCGGGGTGTTTCGGCACTCCGCTTTTTTTTGGTTAAAATATGTCTATGCAAATGACAACACGCACAACCGTATTGTTAATTATATGTGTCGTGCTGGGAACCTACTATCCGGTCATCTTTTCACCGTTCAATTCGGTAGACGACCCCGGTGTCTACACTTACCTGTTGAATGTTAATAGTTTTGGCATTCGGGAAATGTTTTCTACGGCGGGTAGCGTTCATTATTATCGTCCGGTCTATTGGCTGTCTTATTGGGCCGATAAGTATATCTGGGGGTTGGAAGAGAGTTTTATGCACCTGGAAAACATGGTTTTCCATCTGTTGAATGTCCTACTAGTTTTTGCGGTTGCGCACCGCGTCTTTTTGTTGAAAAATTTTCGCTCACACTGGCCGCCACTTATCGCAGCGTTGATCTTTGCACTTCACCCACTCAATACCGAAGCGGTGAATTGGATTGTCGGCCGAACTGATTTACTTGCTGCACTGTTTTTACTTTTTTCAACCTGGCTTTTACTGCGGGAAAAATGTCATTGGGGTGTGGTTCTTCTGGCGGCAACAAGCCTTTTTGTCGCATGTTTGGCTAAAGAAACGGCTATTTTTTATCTTCCTGCGGCAGTGTTACTGCCTTTTTTCCTGCCAGCACAAACCCCAAGTCGTCCCTCTATCCGCTATTTTTTGTTGAGTCATTGGCCGCTTTTCATTTTTTTTCCTGTAATGGGGATCGGTTATTTTGTCTTCCGTCATTTAATGTTTGTTCGTGGCGATGCAGGGGTTTCTCATGTCGTTTCGCGACTGACAGGTGGGCAGGGCTTCGGTTTGTTTGAGAGTGCTCATCTGATTTTAAAGGCTGCTGGTTTTTATCTAAAAAAGCTATTTATACCCTTTCCGTTAAATTTTGGCATTATTCATGTCTCTGACCTTTATATTCCTGTCGGCGTATTTGCTGTGTTACTGGTTTTCTTCTGTCTAAAAAGAAGGACCCTAACCACATATTTTTTCTTTAGCGCCGCTACGATTGGTAGTTCTGCTCTGCTCGTTCCCCTTCTCGAGGCGACTTGGACACCATTGGCCGAGCGTTATATGTACATTCCTTCTGCTTTTTTTGTGGTAGGGGTAGTACTTTTAACTACACCCTGGGCAGTGCGGTTACCGCGCCCACATATTTTAGTGCTTTCTATAGGCGTGCTTTTGTGTGGTTTTGCTTATGCTACCGAAACGCGAACCCTATTGTGGCAGAGTAATCTGGCGCTGTTTCAGGATACCCTGAACAAATCCCCTTATTTTACTCCGGCAAAAATTCATTTAGCCCTTGCCATGCAGGAACAAGGGCTGGATATTAGTGGAAAGGATGGACTTGTGTCTTTAAGAGGTGCGCATCCCTTAGGCAGTTCGCCCTCCGTGCTGATGGATCAGGCCACTGCTCTTTTTCAGCAGGGCAAGATTCATGCTGCCCGCGGGTTACTTCAGAGGGCACTTAAAAACCCAGGCCGCTACGAACAGCAAATTCTTAAACATTTTTTGTCACAGTATGATCAATTGATCATGCGTTTGGACTCAGGCCAAGAACTCATACTTCCAGAAACCGTACCCTTGTTGATCCGCCTCTATGAGTTGTCTGATGATCCCTTTTATCTTTATCGTCTGGGGCAGGCATATTTATTTTTGAATGATAAAGAACATGCCCAAGAAGCCTTCGGCCGTGCTGCCGCACAAACAGTACCCACGGCTTACTACTACAAGGCAGCATTGAAATTGTCGAAGGAACTTGGCAGAGGAACTGAAAACAAAAAAGGATCCAGGTGATGTTTTTGATTTTACAAGTAACCATGAAGGGGATATTTAAGGATCGTGTATTTCACGGGATACTTATGGTTGCATTGCTGTTGTTGTCAATTCCGCTACTCAGCCAGTTTTCGATGCGCCAGGTGACAGAGTTGTCCATCACTTTGTCACTTTCTTTGATATCTTTTATTCTCCTCCTTCTGGCAGTATTTCTTGGTGGCACGTCAATATGGAAAGATATGGAAAGGCGCTACACTTTCAGCGTGCTTTCATTACCCGTATCACGAACATCTTATTTGCTCGGTAAATTTTTTGGTGTCGCGCTGTTTCTCCTGTTTACGGCTTTTATCCTTGGCGGTCTCGCCCTGTTGGTTATCTGGTTTGTCTCCGGTAACTTTCCTCCCGATAGGCCAATTGTCTGGTTAAATATTGTTAGTGCCATTTGCTTTGATGCTCTCAAGTACATCTTACTTGTCGCCTTCGCTGTACTTTTTTCAACGGTTAGTACATCATTTTTCCTTCCCATATTTGGCGCTATTTCTATTTTTTTCGTTGGGAATGCATCACAGCAAGTTTATGACTATGTTCACTCTGCGGCCGGCCAGGTTTTATCAGTCACGGTCCGCAACTGCGCATCAGGTTTGTATTATATTGTACCTAATTTTAGTGCTTTTGATTTTAAGGTTAACGCCATATATGGGTTGCCGATTGCGACAGAGGGTATTTTTCTGACCCTAGGTTACCTTGTTGTTTACTCCGCTATCGTGTTGACACTGGCCACGATGCTTTTTTCTCGCAGAGAAATAAAGTAAATGAGAGGAAAGACCAAAAATCAGGGTTTGTTTTGGACCAGAACGAAAGCAAGGGGATACTTGTTTTTATTCGTTGCACTGTCCTGTTATGTTTTTTTGGTTACCCCTTTTTCAACCTACATGCAAAATAAGCCGTTTGTCGAAAAAATCGGGAATATGCCCAGTATCAAATTGATACAGTTTGGTGCAGCCGACCAAAAAACATTGGTTGGTGAATTGTTGATTTTGAAGGTCATAATGTATTTCGGCGGGTTAATGGAGGAGAATAAAGCCGAATATATTATTCCCCCTGATTATCCAGCGATGTCGCGTGTCCTGCATGCTGCGGTTAAGCTCGATCCCTATAATATGGATGCTTATTATTTTGGGCAGTCGATCCTTGTCTGGGATGTCGGGCAGATCCAGTTGGCAAATAACCTATTGGATTACGGCATGAAGTATCGTACTTGGGATTGGTACCTACCTTTTTTTGCAGGGTTTAACCATGCCTATTTTCTTAAAGATTTTAAACAGGCCGCTAAATATTATCGTTTGGCCGGGGCACTTTCAGGCTCACCGCTTTTCAGCAATCTTGCAAGCCGTTATATGCAAGAGTCTGGGCAGACCGATCTGGCTTTGGTGTATCTGTCGACCATGTCAAAAAATGCCAAAAATGCTGCCGTCAAACAGGTGTTCGATACACGCTTAGCAGCCTTGACTGCTGTAAAAAAGATCGAATCCGCCAGTGCTGCTTTTCAACATGATTTGGGTAGACAAGCGAAATCAATAGCTGGCCTGATTGACCGAGGCTATTTGGCAAAAATACCCAATGATCCCTATGGGGGAGAGTTTTATCTTGCGCCTGATGGCCAAGTTAAAACCACCAGTAATTTTGCCTTCGCCAAAAAAATAAAGAAAAATTAAAGAGATTGAGGCATATATGGATGCAATAGAAGCTTTGGCTTTGAGTAAAACGTTCAGGGGGAAGAGGGGGAGGCGTGTAGAGGCTTTAACCGATCTAAGTCTAAGCGTAGCACAAGGGGAAGTTTTTGGTTTCCTTGGACCAAACGGTGCGGGGAAAAGTACTACCATTAAAAGCTTGGTGGGTCTTATTCGGCCCAGCTCGGGGTGCGCCAAAATTATGGGACTCGATATCTCATGCCCCGATGCTCGTTTGAACGTTGGTTACCTGCCGGAGAATCCCGCCTTTTATGATTTTCTGACTGGCGTAGAGTATCTTGATTTTGTCGGGAGAGCCTTTGGCTTGGCGGGTTCTATATTGCGTGAAAAGAGTGAACAGGTACTAAAACTTTTAGACCTGTGGGAAAGTCGCAAACGCCCCATGCGAGGATATAGTAAAGGTATGGTGCAGCGCGTTGGCCTTGCCCAGGTGCTTATTCATGACCCTGATGTGTACATTCTGGATGAACCGATGAGTGGTCTTGATCCTATCGGACGAGCACTTGTTAAGCAGATTTTAACCGAGCTAAAGAGTCAGGGAAAAACGGTTTTTTTTAGCACCCATGTTACTTCTGATATCGAAGCTGTCTGTGATCGGGTTGGAGTTATTGTTGGTGGTTGCCTGCGCGCATTGAGTTCTGTTGAGGACATTATGAAAACAGGCATTGATGGTTACCGGGTTCAATTGGTCGGTGGAAGCAAGGAATCCTTCGTAGGATTTGAGTGTGAATCTGCTGGGAACAACTTTGAAGTTTATGTCCCAAAAGTGGCATTTAACAATTTTATGATGAAAGTACATAAATCCGGAGCAGAGGTGAGCCAGATTGAACCCAATAGGAACAATCTGGAGGATTTTTTCTTGGATATCGTTCACCGAGATAGGCAATGAAGATATCCAAAAAATATGTTTGCCTTTTATTGAGCCTTATTGTTTTGGGAGTTTACTACCCGCTTATTTTTTCTCCATTTAATTCTGTCGACGACCTCGCTTTATCAAAATATTTATTAAATCTGGGTCATTTTGACTTAGCAAAACATTTTTTTCCTGGCGGTGAACATAATTATTATCGCCCAGTATTGATGCTTAGTTATGTTGCTGATCAGTGTTTATGGGGCGGCGATCCGTCCTTTATGCATCTAGAAAACGTGTTACTCCATCTATCAAATGTTCTCCTCGTTTTTTTTATCTCATTGCAGCTTTGTCGTATTCTCTCAATTCAAAATGTTACCCTACCGTTCTTCTCTAGCGTCATTTTTGCTATTCATCCTATCAATGTTGAATCAGTCGCCTGGGTTGTAGGTCGGACAGACCTTCTTGCTGGTTTCTTTGTTCTTTTGGCGTTGTTATTTTTACTATTCGCCTTAAGGTTCGGCTCTTTTCAATACGGTCTGTATGGTGCGTTCTTTTTGTTAGTCGGTTGCTTGAGTAAGGAAACGGCACTTTTTTTCATACCAGGTGTGTTTTTACTGCTTTTTTTGCCGAAATCATCTTCACTCTGGTTTTCTCGTACTGATCTGACTTTTCGACTGTCGCTATTGGGGTGTTACGGATTTTCGGCAGTTGTATATTTCATAATGAGATTCATTGCTGTAAATTCAGACCGAGGTGTGAGGTATGTCCTCTCTTTTGCTGAACAAAATTCAGCACAATCTGTATCTGACGTTATCTCTACATTGGTAAGCGTTTCGACTCTGTTCCTTAAAACCAGCGGTTTTTATTTAACCAAGTTAGTAATGCCATTCCCTCTTAATTTCGGGATCGTTGAAGTAGGAAATGGCTATGTTCTTCCTGGTTTTATTCTAATGATACTTGTTGTTTTTTTATTTATGAAACGAAACGTGCTGACCACTTTTTTTCTTATGAGTGCCTTTTTAGGGTCATCTGCTCTTTTAGCTGTCTTTACTGGTGGCATGTGGACTCCGTTTGCAGAGAGGTATATGTATATCCCCTGTGCTACTTTTGTTATTGGTGTTACATTTTTACTTTGGAAGATTGTTGCCACCAAAAAATTGGTTCAAAAATTCCTTATTCTTTTATTCCCTGTATTTATGGTCACAACTGCATATGCCACTGTTTCTCGATGTCTGACCTGGCAAGATAACGAGGCTTTGTTTAGAGATACCGTGGCGAAGTCTCCTTCTTTTGTCGCCGCCAAAAATGAACTGGCCAATGCCCTGAGGGAAAAAGGTAAAACGGCAGAGGCTCTTGAAATTATACGAAATCTAGATGGTACTGGGATGCAGGCTGCATCGTTGAACAAGGCTTTATTCCGTTTTAGTGATGGTGATGTTGATGGCGCGAGGAAGATGTTGCTCAGCCACGTTGAAGCTTCAGATTCTCTTGAAAGTAGATCCTTGGAAGTTCTGGTGAAACTAACGATGGAGATGGTCGCGTCATCTCCAAGTGTTATAGAGAAAACTCGTCTTAGACGCGAAGTCATATCCTGGCTAGGGCGCTTGCATGAATTATCGGGGAACCCTTTCTATTACTATAGGTTGGGGAATATGTACCTTCAGCTTAATGAATCAGCAACTGCACAGCAATTTTTCGCTAAAGCCGCTGAAGAATTTCCCGACAATTCAATTTATAAGAAACCATCCCAAAAACTTGCGGAGCGCCTGAAATCACCATGACTCCGTTCTCATACATAAGACTTTTACGGCCTGCCCAGTGGCTTAAAAATCTTATTCTGCTGTTCCCTTCGTTTCTAGGTGGGAACATAATGCAGGTCAGCGTGGTTAGCGCCATTTCCCCTTTGTTGGCTTTCTGTCTTGTCTCCAGTGCGGCTTATGTTGTTAACGATCTGCGTGACATTGAACAGGATCGTGTCCACAAAAACAAGAAGATGCGGCCTTTGGCCTCGGGAGAAATCTCGCCTTCCTCCGCTTATTTGATCGCGACAGTTCTGCTACTCGCGGGGCTGCTTTTCGCTGCTCAGGTTTCCCCCGTTTTCATTGCGTTGATCTTGGCTTACGTTGCGGTCAACTTGCTTTATTCGCTCCGCCTTAAAAACCTTCCATTATTGGATCTTTTCTGTATCTCCGCCGGCTTTCTGTTGCGTCTGCAGGCTGGCGGTGAAGCATTTGGTACAGCGATCTCTGCTTGGCTTTTTCTAAGTGTGTTTTTTCTAGCTTTGTTCCTCAGCATAGGCAAGAGGCTTTGCGAAAAAATAGTCCTTGCCGATAACGCCCTAGAACATCGGCCTGTTTTGGAATGTTATCCAGAAGGCTTTCTCGATGGAATAATGTATATGGTTGGTGCGGCAGCTTTGGTGACCTATACCATGTATGTGGTCGCCCGGCCCGCGCTCATTTATACCGTACCCCTCTGCTGTTTCGGCTTGATGCGTTATATTTTGCGAGTCAAATCCGGCAAGGGTGGAGATCCTACCCAGTCGCTGTTGCGGGATCCAGCATTGTTTTGCACCGGATTCGTGTGGGCGGTCATGGTTGGGTGGAGCATTTACCAGTGAGCTCCCCTTACGTCTTGCTACTCAACTGGAACGGTTGGGCCGACACGCTTGAATGTCTAGAGAGCCTATATCGGCTTGACGCTCCTATCCCTCGAATAATTATCTGTGATAACGACTCTACCGACAGTTCCATGGAGCGGATCAAAGCCTGGGCCGAAGGGCGACTGAACGTTTTACCTGCGGCAGGCAGTTTGCATCGTTTGCGGTCCTTTCCGCCGGTCACTAAACCAGTTTCGTATGTTGAATATGACCGCCAGGCAGCTGAAGCAGGAGGAACAGGTCGTGAGATATCCGAACTGATCCTGATTCGAACTGGTGCCAATTTGGGGTTTGCCGGTGGTAATAACGTTGGGCTTCGCTATGTCTTGGCGCGGGATGATTTTGACTATGTCTGGCTACTGAACAACGATACCGTTGTCAATTCCGATGCGCTTTCATATATGGTCGAGAGGATGCATGGAAAGCCGGATGCCGGGATCTGTGGGTCAACGCTGCTATATTATGACCATCCAGAAAAGGTTCAGGCGCTAGGCGGGGGGTACTATTGTAAGTGGATTGGTCTGCCTTGGCATCAAGGTCGGTTGCAACGAGCCGAACTGAAACGCAATCGAGATCGAGCGGAAAGGTGGATGAATTATATTGTCGGGGCCTCAATGCTCGTCTCAAGAAAGTTCCTTCGAGATATAGGCCTGATGTGTGAGGATTACTTTCTTTATTTTGAAGAGACTGACTGGGCTCTTCGTGCAGAAGGTAAATTTTCCTTGGTTTATGCACCAGAAAGTGTCGTTTATCACAAGGTCGGTGCGAGTATCGGGACGTCGAGTTTGCCCAACAAGAAGAGTCTGGCCTGTGATTACTATAGCGCAAGGAATAGACTTCTTTTCACACGAAGATTTTTCCCTGAAGCAATAGTGACTGTTTGGTTGTGCCTGTTTGGCGCAGTATTGACTCGCCTTTTATTTGGCCGTATTGCTCGTGCAAAAATGTTTGCTGGTTTGATGATAGGGGTGGATATCCCTCCTTTTCTTGATGGAGTCGGGCAACCACTAGGGAAGAGTGAGTAATGCCAAACCGTGCGCTGTACAGCTTTATTATTGTTAATTGGAACGGTCGGTGCCTCCTTGAGAGTTGCCTCGATTCAATCTATCAGCAGACATATGATAAATACGAAATCATTCTTGTTGATAATGCTTCTCATGATGATTCAGTCGCTTTTGTCCGGGCCAATTACCCTGATGTCAAAGTCATTTGTCTATCCGAAAACAAAGGTTTTGCTGGCGGTAATTGCGCCGGCCTTCCATACGCAAGTGGAGATGTTATCGCTCTACTCAATACCGATGCCTATTTGCTGCCCGATTGGATTGTCCAAATGGAGCAGGCATTGGGGACTGATGAAAAGGTAGGTATCTGCGCCTCTCGTCTGATTGTGCCTGAAACCGGGCTTATTGATAGTGCGGGAGATGCTTTTACCACAGCTTTTACCTGCACAAAGGAAGGTGAGTTTGAAGACCCGCAAAAATTTTTAGAAAATCGTTATGTGACATCTGTTTGCGCAGCCGCGGCTGTATATAGGCGGAAGATGATTGATGACGTCGGTTTTTTTGATGAAGATTTCTTTCTTATCCTGGAAGACTCTGATTTGTGTATCAGAGCTCATTTTTGTGGGTGGAGATGTCTTTATGTTGCTGATGCAATTGCTTATCACAAGGTCAGCGCAACAATCGGGGAGTTGAGTGATACCTCTGTTTTTTATTTTTCAAGGAATATTGAATTTTTGTGGTTAAAGAATATCCCACTTACTTCAATGGTTCGATATTTTCATATTCGAATCATTTATCATTTCATGGCTTTTTTCTATTTTTGTATATTGAAGAATAAGTGGCGACCATATCTGAATGGAAAATTATTTTTTTTGAAAAATTTTCTAAAAATATTAAAAAAAAGAAAAATTCCCAAAAAAAATATGGGGGAAAATATGCAAGCTTTTCACAAGGAATTAATGCCTTTCAGAAAATTTATTTTTTCGAAATTACATTATTTTTATAGGTAAAGTATGAACAATAAAGAACCTTCTCCGTATAATATTTGTTCAGTTGTTGTAACTTACTTTCCAGATGATAATTTTTCTTCTCATGTTTCCAAGATTTTTGATCTGACCCACCGTTTAATTATTATTGATAACTGCTCTGGTGAAAATTCTATTGAAATGTTACGAAGTATTGCAACTCGCCCTGGAATAACTCTTGTGTTGAACAAGGAGAATTTAGGGGTTGCTACAGCATTTAACCAAGGGATATGTGCGGCACGTGATCAAGGTTTTTCTTGGGCACTCCTGTTTGATCAGGACAGTTCACCGTTTGCATCTATGGTTGAGGTACTGTCATCTGTATACCGTGATTATCCTTTAAGGGATCGACTTTCTTTAATTGGCTCGGCATTTGTTGATACTGGTATACCAGTTGTCGGTAGAGCAAATGCTTGGTGGGTTGAGAAGAAAGATGTTATTTCAGCAGGTAGTTTAGTTTCGATTGAAGCCTATAACTTGTTGGGACCTTTTAGGGATGATTACTTTATTGACGCGGTCGATCAGGAGTTTTGTGCCCGATCTCGGAAAGCTGGTTTTTCAATAGTTATGTCCGTTTCACCCTTGATGAGCCACTCAATTGGTAGCCATACTTTACATCGATTCTTCTGGAAAACCTTTCGACCGGCTAATCATTCTCCAACACGACATTATTATATGGTAAGAAATTATATTGTTTTGGCTAGAGAGTATCTATTTTTTGATCCACTTTGGGTTTTGTCGCTTGCCATCGTTAGATTGCGTGAGTTGATTCTTGTAATATTTTTTGAAAATAATAAGTTAAGCAAGATCACGCTGATGGCTTTGGGTTTGTGGCATGGGTTGTGTGGGAAGTCGGGGAAAGGTATATTTTTATCTGATCGTGCAAGTTCTTAACGCTTTGCAGTGTGAAGAAATAACTAAAAATAAACTACTTCTCTTTCTTACTCAATTAATTAAGGAGTAAACTTTGATACATAACACTGCAATAATTAGCAATAAAGCATCTATTGGTAATAACGTAACAATAGGAGCATATACTAGTATAAATGATTATGTTGAAATAGGTGATAATACAGTAATTGAAAATTATTGTGAAATAGGCTACGCAACACCACTAGCTGAAAATAAAAAATTGGTAATTGGTGCAAATTCTCACATCCGTTCCCATAGCGTTTTTTATCAAGGTTCTATATTTGGAGACAATTTAGTCACAGGCCATAGAGTAACGATCAGAGAAAAAATAAAAGCGGGATCAAATCTACAAATAGGAACATTATGTGATTTTCAGGGTGACTGTGTCATCGGTGATTTTGTCAGGACACATAGCAATGTCCATATAGGCAAAGAATCTAAAATTGGGAATTATGTTTTTATCTTTCCGTATGTAGTTCTTACAAATGATCCACATCCACCAAGTGACACATTGCTTGGCGTAACAATCGAAGATTATGCCGTTATCGCAACTATGTCTGTTATCTTGCCTGGCGTCATTATACACGAGCACGCATTGGTCGGCGCACATAGTCTAGTAAAGTCAGATGTCCCGCCTAAAATGGTTGT
Organism: Geopsychrobacter electrodiphilus DSM 16401; assembly: GCF_000384395.1. NCBI lineage: Bacteria > Pseudomonadati > Thermodesulfobacteriota > Desulfuromonadia > Desulfuromonadales > Geopsychrobacteraceae > Geopsychrobacter > Geopsychrobacter electrodiphilus. The sequence goes on along the minus strand of NZ_ARWE01000001.1, from coordinate 2,129,086 downwards.
TGCGGGGAATCCAGCCAAAGTAATTTGTGAAACAGCTAAAATAAAATTATCAAATCTAAATGAAAGTGCTTACCCTTGGCCGAAGCACTTTCATCGCGGATACCCAGAGTCAATAATTGCGCAATGGGAAAAAGAGTTTGGGTGTTAAACTTTAAGCGGAATCAGCTAATACCTTTAGCAGCTAAATTTTCTAAAATCTTTTTTTGACAAGGGTCATTTATGTCACTACTCCATTGTAAAACAATCGTCCTTCCTAAGATTTCAGACCCACGTGGGAACCTGACTTTTATCGAAAACGACAAACATATCCCCTTTAATATTCAACGGGTGTACTACCTGTATGATGTCCCCGGTGGTGCCGAACGCGGGGGGCATGCTCACAAGGGATTAAACCAATTAATAATTGCTATGTCTGGTAGCTTCGATGTTCTTCTTGATGACGGCAAAGAGCAGAAACGTTTTCACCTAAACCGATCTTATCAAGGGCTCTATGTCTGCCCAATGGTCTGGCGAGAACTTGACAATTTTTCTTCGGGGTCAGTGTGTATGGTTCTAGCATCGAACTTATATGATGAAGCCGACTATTATCGTGACTATGACGAATACCTCGCTGCTCTGGTGATTCAGTAAGTGTACATCCCCTTTCTAGATGTGAAGGCGCCTTACCTTGAACTTAAGTTCGAATTTGACGCCGCATATCGCCGGGTCATGGAGTCGGGCTGGTATGTTCTCGGTCAGGAAGTAGAGGCTTTTGAGACTGAATTCGCTGCCTATTGTGAGGCCGGGAAGTGCATCGGGGTCGCCAATGGTCTGGATGCCCTGCATCTGATTGTGCGTGGCTACGGAATCGGTGCGGGGGATGAGGTGATCGTCCCAGCCAATACCTACATCGCCACCTGGCTGGCGGTTTCCCACGCCGGGGCCAGGCCTATCCCTGTCGAGCCCGATGAGGTGACCTTTAATATCAACCCGAGTCGAATCGAGGCTGCGATTACCGAGCGCACCAAGGCGATCATGGCCGTGCATCTCTACGGTCAACCGGCTGATATGGACCCGATCAATGCCCTGGCTAAGAAGTATGGACTCAAGGTTATTGAAGACTGCGCCCAGGCTCACGGAGCCCGCTACAAGGGACGAAGAGTAGGGACCCTCGGAGATGCTGCAGGGTTCAGCTTTTATCCAGGAAAAAACCTCGGCGCCTTCGGTGACGGCGGGGCTGTAGTTTCCAATGATTCAGATTTAGCTGAAAGTATAGACCTTCTCCGCAATTACGGTTCGCGCATTAAATACCACAATGAAGTGGTCGGTTTTAATTCACGCCTTGATGAACTGCAGGCTGCGCTGATACGAGTTAAACTCACTAAACTCGATGACTGGAATCAAAGACGTCGCCAAGTTGCCTCGAATTATTTGCATGAGCTTTTCGCCCAGTCCGGATTGATCTTGCCACGGGTTCCTGAATGGGCCGATCCAGTCTGGCATCTTTTCGTGATTCGCACTGCGCAGCGCGATATCATACAACAGTCACTTACGACAGCCGGAATCGGAACGATGATCCATTATCCGATCCCACCACATTTGCAATCGGCTTACGTCGAACTCAATTACCAAAATGGGGATTTTCCACTTACTGAACGGATGGCACAGGAAGTTCTCAGCCTGCCGATAGGGCCGCATCTGGGAAATTTGGAATGTTTGCGCATAATTAAATCCATTCAGAACGTTGGTCTGATCTGATGGATGGAATAGGACAAACCGATCAGGAAAGCTCAAGCTTTCGGAATATCCTTAAGTCAACTTCACTAATAGGTGGTTCGTCCGTTCTTAATATCCTGATTGGGATGATTAGTACTAAGTTTGCTGCTCTTTGGCTTGGTCCTTCTGGCGTAGGTTTACTGGCTACTTTTGGCCGAGTTACCGCGCTTGTTGCTACCCTGACTGGAATGGGCATTGATAGTAGCGGGGTACGGCAAGTTGCTGAAGCGGTTGGAAGTAAAGATGACGAGCGTATTGTACGTACCGTCATAACTCTTCGCAGGGCTGCATGGATGACTGGTGGAATTGGCCTGCTGGTAATGGCTATTTTCTGTGTTCCCATATCATGGTTAACCTTTAATACTGAAAAATATGCCTGGCCCATTGCGGTTCTTGGTATAACTGTATTCGCCGGTGCCATAATGGGTGGGCAGTGCTGTATCTTGACCGGTACACGTAGAATTAGGGACCTTGCTAAAGTCAGTGTGATCGGTTCCTTTTTTGGGGTACTTTTCAGCATCCCCTGTTTTTATCTATGGGGTCAAACCGGGATTGTGCCTAGCTTAGTTCTCACCGCATTTGCTTCTCTTGTTGTCTCATGGTGGTTCGTTCGAAAGGTACCTATAGGGGGGATTAGTCTAACCTGGCGTGAAAGCTACGATGAAGCGCGCCAATTACTTTCCTTGGGTGTAAGTTTTATGGGGGCCGGTTTAGTTTTGGCGCTTTCAAATTATTTTATTTACATGATTATGTTAAGAAGGTTTGGTCTTGTCGATGTTGGTATTTATCAAGCAGCCTTCAGTCTTTCCGGTGTTCTTGTAGGGTTCGTTCTTGGGGCTATGGGGACGGATTACTATCCGCGCATGACTGCAGTTGCGAACGACAATGCAAGTGTGTATCGGATGGTAAATGAACAGACGCAGATATCTATTTTACTGTCACTACCTGTACTCGCGGCAATGATGATTTTTGCGCCGTTAGTTATTAAGCTATTTTACACAACATCTTTCGGAACGGCTGTGCCAGTCATGCGTTGGTGCATACTGGGTGTATTAGGGCGGGTCTTCTCTTGGCCAATGGCGTATGTCTTGCTAGCTAAGGGGAAAGGGAAGGTATTTTTAATTACTGAGATTTTTGTTAATAGCTTACATCTGGCGGGCGTGTACTTTTTTACACAGATATGGGGCCTTGAAGGGGCAGGCATTGCTTTTTTGGGTATGTATGTAATCTATACACTTTTAATGCTCTTTGTTACATGCCGGTTGGTCCTTGCTACTTGGGACAAATACTCCCAGAAAATAATCTTGTTTGCTTCAATAACATTGATGGCTCTTTTTCTAAACAGCACATTTAATAAAAATATTATCAGTGAATGGGCTATTGATGGGATTCTTCTTCCCCTTGTCACATGTCTGTGTTTAAGAGAGCTGTCTCGGAAGTCTAAATTTAGTCTGAAAACGTTGATTAACAAGACACATTAGTCATAAGAAAATTTAATATTAGGAAAGCTTGTCAACTCGTAAGTAATATAATTTAACGTCGTTTAATTGCTTGTGAGCAATTGCAGGTTTTTTATATAAAATTATATTTTTTAATATATTGTCACTAGTGTCCGGTTAAAAAATAACGCAACGATGTAAGTTGTTGAGAATAATAGCTCTTTGACATGATTGTTCCGTTTTCGATTTGAATTCGCCCCGTTAACGTGGGTTGATACCTTTCCGCTTTCGCAGGAGGGTTTCTATGAATTCCGGTCATACCGTTTTCCGACAACTGCTGCAGTTTCTACCACAGCATGATTTCAATCTGTGCGTTCGTCGTTATCGCGGTGACTACAGAGCCAGAAGCTTTTCCACCTTCGACCAGTTTCTGTGCCTTGCCTATGCCCAGATGTCTGGTCGTGAGAGTCTGCGCGACATCGAAACCTGCTTGAACTCGCACCAAGAGAAACTTTACCACGTTGGTTTTCGAGGTTTCGTCTCACGCTCCACTCTGGCAGATGCCAACGAACGCAGAGATTGGCACATCTTTCAGGATTTCGGCCAAGTTCTGATTCGGATGGCCCAAGAGCTTTATCATGACGAGCCTTTTGCTCTTGAACTCGATCAACCACTGTATGCCTTTGACTCAACAACGATTGATCTGTGCCTGACGCTGTTCCCGTGGGCCGAGTTCCGAAGAACAAAGGCAGCAGTAAAAATGCATACGCTGATTGACCTTCGGGGAACTATCCCCACTTACGTGACGGTCACGACCGGCAAGGTTCATGATGTCAGAATGCTCGATGCTTTGCCCGTAACCGAAGATGCCATCTACACCATGGATCGGGCTTACATTGATTTTGCCCGACTACATACGCTTCACCAGCAGGGTGCATTCTTTGTCGTCAGAGCAAAAGACAACTTGCGCTTTAAGCGATTGTATTCTGCACCAAAAGACAAAGACGCTGGTATCAGAGCGGATCAAACCGTGGCCCTGGTGACCTACAAATCAAAAAACGATTACCCGGAGAAATTACGTCGGGTCAGTTATGTTGACAAAGAACGCGGTAAGCGGCTGGTGTTTTTGACCAACAATTTCACGCTTCCAGCACACACCGTTGCTGAGATCTACAAACAGCGATGGCAAGTGGAACTGTTTTTCAAATGGGTCAAACAGCACTTACGAATCAAGTCGTTTTACGGAACATCAATCAATGCGGTGAAGAGTCAGGTCTGGGTTGCCTCGAGCATCTATCTGCTGGTTGTAATTGCCAAGAAGAAGCTCGATCTACCTTGTCAGCTCTACACTTTCTTACAAATTCTGGAGGTCAATTTGTTCGAGAAAAAGCCCATTTCATCGTTGGTTGCGGACGCTCTCAAACAAATATCGGACCCTCAAGATGATAACCAGCTGAATTTATTCAACTGTTAACCGGACAGTAGTGATATATTGTATATAATTCTGGTATGAAGAAAAAGAGAGTTATATCCTTGAAGTTTTACACCTTTAGCATCTATAAAATAAAAGAAGGTCTATCGAAATTATGCTGCGCATGAATACAACTATATACATACCCAACATCAAACCTTCATATTGAACTTCTCGATGAAAACTTCACCGTTGGTTACCTTTGTAATTTTTGCATATAACCAGGAAAAATTTATTCATGATTCAATTCAAGGTGCTTTACGGCAGACATACTCGCCCCTTGAAATAATCATTTCGGATGATGCATCGACTGACTCAACATTTTCAATTATCAAACATGAAGTTGCTGCTTACCGTGGCAAACACCACGTGCGGGTAAATAGAAATAAAAAAAATCTTGGCTTGATTGCCCATGTAAATAAATTATTTAACATTTCCACGGGTGATCTAATCATTGCGTCTGCCGGGGATGATATCTCGTTCCCTAATAGAACAAGTGAAATCGTTAAAAATTTTATCTCATTTGGGAAACCTCTCTTGATTCACTCGAAGGCCTATGAAATTGATAAACATGGTAGCCGATTAGGTACCGAAGCTCCAAACGTGAAATTGCGCCGACAGCTTTCTTTGGCCGAAGCTTGCACTTCTGATAGCATTTATCTAGGGGCTAGTGCCGCATGGAGTAAAGAACTTTTTGAAAAATATGGAAATATTGATTACAAAATGGCCTACGAAGACCTAGTGCTTGGGTTCAGGGCAATCGTAGAAGATAGTATTCACTACATTGATAAACCTTTATTGGCTTATCGAGTCGGTGGCGGCCTATGCCCTGAAATTGGGAAATCTATTCGCATCTCAGAAGTGCTAAAAGTAAGAAAAAATATGGCAGAAGTAATGGTTGATACCCTTTCACAGCGAGAAAAAGATATTAGATTAAGCAATTTATCTAAGAAGAAAAAATATTTAAATATTAACAAGAAAGAATTATTCAAGTGGTCAATTCTTTTAAATCTTTATAGAGGCGAGGCAAGTTTAAGTAGTCTCTCGTTAGAAAATTTTCTATTGGTAATAGATCTAATCTTACATGAGCTTATGTTTTTTGGACGATGGTATCTTCTTTATTTTTCTCGCTATTTTTTTTGAGAAGAGCGCTAGAAGTTTTTCAAGTTAAGAACTATTATTCGCTATCAGAACTCATCGCTATGCTGTATCTAAAAAAAATAGATGGTCTCGTCGGCCCCTTACTTGCCCGTTTGCTGCCCCGCCCGGCACAGGTCGCCACAATTACACAGACTCCTTCCAGCTTCCTGCTCATCCGTCCCGGCGGCATCGGCGATGCCGTGTTGCTGATTCCGATGATTTTGGCACTGAAAAAGGCTTACCCCGATTGTCGCGTTGAGGTGCTTGCTGAAAACCGGAACCATAGGGTTTTTGCCTTATGTCCAGGCGTCGATCGAGTCTTTTGCTATGACAATGCGCGCGATTTATTGCTTGTCTTGCGGCGACGTTATGATGTGGCTATTGACAGCGAACAATGGCATCGTCTTTCTGCGCTGGTTGCCCGTACAATCCGTTCGCCGATTAAGATCGGGTTTGGGACAAATGAGCGGAAACGTTTGTTTACCCATTCGATAGGTTACCGTCATGAAAGCTATGAAATGCGCAGCTTTTTTGACCTGCTGACACCGCTGAACATTGACGTACCTATGCCTATTTCCTACCCCTTTCTTGCTGTCCCTGCCAGCGTTCAACAATCTGCGGATAATTTTCTTGAGAACACACTGAATAAACCATTTGTGGTGTTGTTCCCTGGTGCGAGTATTCCTGAACGGTGCTGGGGCGCTGAGAAGTTTCATCAACTGGCAATTCGGTTATTTGACGTGGGAGTTTCCGTCGTTGTAGTCGGTGGACAAGAGGATTACGCAGTTGGCGCAGCTATTTTAGCTGACACCTCTGGTTTAAATCTTGCGGGTAAAACGAATTTGCCAGAGACGGCTGGCGTTTTAAGCCGGTCACAGCTTTTGGTCAGCGGGGATTCTGGTGTTTTGCATCTCGGAGCAGGTCTTGGCGTTTCGACGGTTTCACTTTTTGGCCCAGGAATTGCTGATAAGTGGGCTCCAGTAGGTGAATCGCATACGGTCATTAATCATGCGTTGCCTTGTTCACCATGCACCAGGTTCGGCACGACGCCTCCCTGCCCGATTGGGGCAAAGTGCATTCAGGACATTTCTGTTGAAGAGGTTTTTTCTGCTGCGAAGAAACTTTTGGGCTTGAAATTGAAGAGAGTCGTTTTTGATGCCATTTGAATATTATTTTTTATTGGGTTCCGCTTTTGTCCTGGGTGCTGTTGTCGGTTCCTTCCTCAACGTGTGCATCTATCGAATTCCTGCAGGGAAATCCATTGTTTCGCCGCCATCCTCTTGCCCTCATTGTGGGCATCGGATCCGCTGGTTTCAAAATATCCCGATTTTCAGCTACCTGTTTCTCGTAGGAAAGTGCGCTGGGTGCGGGCAGAAAATTTCATTGCGTTATCCAATAATTGAAGGCTTGACGGGTGGCCTGTTTGTCCTGGTGCTTTATTATTTTGGTCTGAGTCCGGCGACGATCGTTTACTGGATTTTTGTAGCGAGCCTTGTCGTGATCACTTTTATTGATCTGGACCATCAGATTATCCCCGACGTTATCAGTCTGCCTGGCATTGTTATTGGTTTTGCTTGCACGTTCGCTGTCCCTTGGGTGACCTGGTTTGATTCTCTGCTGGGGATAGCGCTTGGTGGTGGCCTTTTGCTCTCGATTGCCTGGGTTTATCAATTTTTAACCAAGCGGGAAGGGATGGGCGGGGGCGATATCAAACTTTTGGCTATGCTTGGAGCATTCCTCGGCTGGAAAGCGATATTCCCGTTAATTTTTATTGCTTCTCTTTGTGGAACATTTGTCGGGCTTCCTTTGATGCTTATCCGGCGTGAAAACACTCGACTAGCATTGCCTTTTGGTCCTTTTCTGGCTGTGTCGGCGATCATAGTCTTACTGTGGGGTCCCCGGCTGATCTCTTGGTACCTTAACTTTTTAAGGTAGTTCGTATCTTTTTCGCAGGGTGATGTTAAGACGATCATAATGATTTCTTCTTGACTCTTGCTATCTTTGACCTATAATGACGCATCATGATGTAAGTTGATACTATTATAGGGTGAGACGATGGCATTGAATAAGGTTTTACAGATGCGTGAAGCGCTGCTGATGAGTAAGGCAGAATTGGCCCGTAAGGCGGGGGTTTCTCCTTTGACCATTTCGCGGATTGAGCAGGGCAGTGATTGCCGCGTTGATACGATGCGAAAGATAATTTTGGCCCTTGGCCTTAACCTTTCTGAAAAGTCTAAGGTCTTCCCCGAAGGGGAATGATGTGCGTTGCATGAACCCTTTTTCCTACTGGATGGGATAAAATGCTGTTTTCATCAAAAAAAGATCTGATAGGGATCGATGTCGGGTCGAGCTCGGTGAAGCTCGTCAGGCTCAAGGAATCCCGTGGGAACTATCAACTTGTAAATGTTGGTATTTTGCCCCTCGCTCCAGAAACCATCGTGGATAACACCATCATGGATTCTGCGGCGATTGTTCAAGCCATTAGTAATCTCATTGTCGGGATGAATGTTAAAGGCAAGAAGATTTCAACTTCGGTCTCAGGTCATTCGGTAATTATCCGAAAGATTATGCTTTCCCTCATGACCGAGGATGAACTAGAAGCGAGTATCCAGTGGGAAGCGGAGCAATATATTCCTTTTGATCTCTCTGAGGTGAATATCGATTTTCAAATTCTGGGGGCGGATGCCAAAGACCCATCCCAGATGAATGTTATGCTTGTCGCCGCAAAAAAGGATTATGTCGACGATTTCGTGGCAGTATTTACTGAGGCGGGTCTCGAACCTGTAGTTATGGATATTGATTGCTTTGCGACCGAAAATACTTTTGACGTTAACTACGGTTTTGTCGAGGATGAGGTCGTTGCCCTGGTTGATATGGGGGCGAGTGCAATCAGTGTCAATATCCTTAAAGGTGACATCTCTCTTTTTACCCGCGATATTCAGGCTGGTGGCAATTTGATCCGGGAGGAATTGCAGAAGCGACTCGGCATCAGCAGCGACCAGGCCGAGCTGGCAAAAATGGGAATTCGAAACATCGATGATGTTGATCCAGAAGCTATTGACGAAGTCCTGGCGGATGCAGTTGAAAACCTTGTTCAGGAGGTTCAGCGGTCCTTCGACTTTTTCTCCGCGACATCGAGCGACGATAAGATTGCCAAAATATATTTAACTGGAGGGGTTTCCAACTCTCGTCAGGTCTGCGAGGCTCTTGAGCGAAAACTGGGAACCAAGACAGAAGTGATTAACCCTTTCAGGAATATTTCTATCAGCGAAAAAGATTTTGATCTTGAATACCTGGAGGCGATAGGCCCTATGTTGTCAGTTGCGACCGGCCTTGCGATGAGAAGGGTTGGTGACAAATGATTAAAATAAATCTACTCCCAGTCCGGGCCGCCCAGAAAAAAGAAAAACTCAGATCACAAGTATCTATCCTGATGCTTAGCCTCATTGGCGTTTCTATTGTCTGCGGTGCTGTGTACTTTAGAATGATGACAAAAATAGAGGCCAGGACAAATGAAATATCGTCCGTGGAATCCGAAATTAATCAATTAAAAAAACAGATCGGCGAAGTCTCTCGCTATAAAAAGCTTCAAACGGATTTAACCAAAAAACTCGAAATATTGCAGGTTTTAAAGGATAGTCGTTCAGGTCCGGTTCATTTGTTGGATGAGTTGAATAAGGCTCTGCCTGATAAACTCTGGCTGACTGATTATTCAGTCGCCGGAGATTCGGTTAAAATTGATGGTATTGCTGCAGATGAAAATGTCGTCGCCAGCTTTATGGAGAGGCTTGGTGCCTCGGCATATTATACGCAGGTTGAACTTAACGGTATCTCTCAACTTGTGATGAACCAGGTTAAACTCCAAAAATTCACTTTGACTTGTCGGGCGATTAAGCCTGTTAAATAGTCTGAGAGGGTAGGATTAAAATATGGATCCACGTCTAGAAGGCTTTCTGAGGCGACCAGTTTATCAGCGTGTAATTACCCTCGTCATATTGATGATGCTTGTGGTTGTGGGCTTTTACTTCCTCCTCTACCAGGGCCAATTAGAGCAAATAACTGCTCTTGATCAACGCCTGGAATCCGTTCACTCTACTCTTGCTGAAAAACAACGCATTGCCGCAAATCTCCCCAAATTTCGTGAAGAATATGAACGCCTGCAAGCTCAGTTGGATGAGGCGCTATCAGAGTTGCCAGATAAAAAGGAGATTTTTAAATTACTGCGAAATATCGGAGATTTGGCAAAAGCTCAGGGCCTCGATGTTCTCGAGTTTAGACCAGAGGCTGAAGTTGCCAAAGGGTTTTATGCTGAGGTGCCAGTCAGTTTAAAATTGCGCGGATCCTATCACGATATTGCACTGTTTTTTGATGCTGTGGGCCGATTGCCACGCATTGTAAATATTGATCAGTTAAGAATGGGGCAGCCGTCGGTTGTTGCCGGTCGTACTATCCTGAATGTCGATTGTCGAACGACAACTTTCCGATTTATTGATTCCCCGAGTGGTGTAAAAACACAGTAGTCTGGATGAAATTCATGAATGAGGGCCTCTTGAAGATGGTTGCGAAAATATTTATTTTTTGTCTACTTCTGACCTTATGGGGTTGTGGAGAGGACCCAGCTCCTGTCACTAAGCAGCCGGCGCCTCAGAAGGTATCTTCAGCGCGAGCTTCTGCTCCTGCTGAAAAGGTCGTTAAAGAGGATTCAACGAATGACTTTGTTTATAGTCCGATAGGTCAACGTGATCCCTTTGAGTCTTTGCTGAAGAAAGAAGCGGACGCCAGGGAAGCGAGTGTCCCCAGGACTCCTCTGGAAAAATTTGATCTGGGCCAATTCAGAATACAGGCGATCTTAGTTGGTAAAGGAGCACCCCGGGCCATGGTTAGTGCTCCAGATGGCAAGAACTACATTCTGAAGCCTGGTCTTAAAATTGGAAAAAACAATGGTGTTATCATTGATATTAATAAATCGGAAATCATTGTTGAAGAATCTACTATCGATTTGACTGGTAAACCTATAAAGGGTCGACAGTTTTTGACTATTCCTGAGAAAAAAAACAATTAAATATGCAACCAGCACGAATTGGCGCTAGGGGATTACCGTTATGAGATTGTTACGTAGGTTGATCTGGATTTTATTGTTGATGCTTATAGTTGTGCCCAGCGGTTTTGCTGAAAGCACACCCAACAGCCTGAAAAGTGTGTCTGCTAAGGTGGTAGGTGGCCAGGCGATTGTTAATATCGTATCGTCTCAACCTGTTGGGTATCGATATACCGTTTATGATTCCATAGATCCCGTCAGGATAGTTGTCGATTTTCCCCGGATGACGCTCGGTGATTTGAAGTCGCCGATACTCGTTGGTCAGGGTGGAATCCAGGAGATTCGGTTGTCGACCTTTGATTTATCTTTAGGTTCTTTGGTCAGAGTCGAAGTTCTCTTAGACTCTTCGGTTGATTATAAAGTTAATTTTTCTGATAACGAGATGGCACTAACATTTCCCACAACTAAATCGCCCAAGGTCGCCGCCGACAAACAATCTGCTGACAAACTGGCCGCTGACAAACTGGCTGCTGAAAAACTGGCTGCTGACAAACTGGCTGCCGACAAACTGGCTGCTGACAAACTGGCCGCTGACAAACTGGCTGCTGACAAACTGGCTGCTGACAAACTGGCTGCCGACAAACTGGCTGCCGACAAACTGGCTGCCGACAAGCTGGCTGCCGACAAACTGGCTGCTGACAAACTGGCTGCCGACAAACTGGCCGCCGACAAACTGGCCGCCGACAAACTGGCCGCCGACAAACTGGCCGCCGACAAACTGGCCGCCGACAAACTGGCCGCCGACAAACTGGCTGCCGACAAACTGGCTACGACCAATGTGGCTACGACCAATGTGGCCGGTAGCCAGGTCACGATCCATCAACAGGGGAATCAAGTCGCCATATCGGCCTCTGCAGGGATAGAACGGCTCAGGTATTTCACCCTTGATAACCCCAAGCGTCTTGTGTTGGATATTTTTGGTGTTACCCCTGCTGAAAGCAAAAGGGATTACTCCTTGACCGGCGGCTTTTCCAAGCTACGAATAGGCCCCTATGCTGACAAGCTGCGTTTTGTTTTTGACTCATCATCTGATGTTCAATTACCTAAATTTTCAGTCAATAGAGTCGAAAATACTGTTGATGTCTCCTGGTCACAGCCCGCGGCCCCTGCTGTACAATCTCTATCGACCGTGCCTGAAGAATCCTCAGTATCTTCGATTAAGTTTACTGCAAGTAAAGGTGTCTCAGAATATCACATCAGCGTAGACGGGCCGGTTAACATTGACCCCATTGTTAAAGAGGGAAGCATCCTTAAATTTGGGCTTAAAAATACTGCTATCTCCAGGTCACTCCGACGCGTTTATACCTCGATGGCATTTCCTACTGCGGTGCAGTCAATAACTCCCTATCTTATCGATAATGGTAAGTCCTCTGATATACGCTTTGTTGTTCAGCTTAAGGGAAATGCCCCTTATGAGTTGGTGGCTCTGAAGGATGGTGTCGTCCTTAAAGTTACTGATGGCCGATTTGCTGAAGCTAAGCCCGTTGATGGGGAAATTGTTCCAGTCCCGGTTGATAAAACAGTGCGACCTAAGACCAAAGGGACTGCAGTCGAATCTGCCGTTGTGGCTGAAAACTCAGAACCATCAGGTTCCAAGTCGGCCCCATTAGTAGTTAAGGAAGATGATGCGGCGAAACCCGGTCAGTTAACTTCCGCTTCGCCTATAGAGAAGGTAGTCCCTGAAAAAGGCACTGATAAAGAATTCAAAGGGGAAAAAATTTCCCTCGTTTTTGATAACATCAGCGTGCGCAATGTTCTGCAACTAATCGCTGAGGTGAGTAACCTGAATATTATAGCGTCCGATCAAATAAAGGGTGAGGTGACCTTGCGCCTGACTGACGTGCCCTGGGACCAGGCACTTGCTCTGGTGCTTGATATTACTAACCTTGGGATGATTCAAGAAGGTAACGTTGTTCGTGTCATGCCAAAAGATGCTATCAGGAGTATGAAAGAGGCTGAATTGACAGCTGTCAAGTCTCAAGAGAAGCTTGAGCCAACCGTCACTGAGGTTATAACGGTAAGTTACGCCACACTTGGAGCTGTTTCTGGGCCAGCGAAAAAGCTGTTGAGTGATAGAGGCAGTATTACCGAAGATTCCCGGAATAAGTTGCTGATTGTTAATGACGTTCCTGCGCGAATTAACAAGATTCGAGAGTTAATTAAAATTCTGGATACACCTGAACGACAAGTTATGATTGAAGCACGTATTGTAGAGGTTAACTCCAATTACAGTCGGGATCTTGGGGTGAATTGGGGGGTAGATCGTTATGCCGATAAAGCTGATGGTTCCCAGTATTATGGTAAAGGTCAATTGGGTGTCGGCGGTGATTTTACGGTAGGCCTGCCTGTTGGGGGGCTGGCCTCTACTGAGGCTGGGCTAGGGGCTGGCATGACCTTCGGTCGAATTGGCATTGACCAGACCGTCCTTGACCTGAGAATTTCAGCACTTGAGTCCAATGGTAACGCTAAGGTTGTTTCCACTCCGAGAGTAACAACTTTGAACGGTGAGGAAGCAACAATTTCCCAGGGGACGACAATCCCGTACCAGACATCTGGCGCCGATGGCCCCAAAACAGAATTTATTGCCGCAGAATTAAAGTTGACTGTGAAACCTGTAATCAACCCTGATAATAGTGTCATACTTGAGATTCTTGCTACAAACGATTCTCCTTCCATTACTGCGGGAGCCTCTGCTCCGAGTATTGACACCAAAAAGGCACAAACTAAGGTTTTAGTTATGGATGGCGAAACAACTGTTATTGGTGGGATATTTATTAATAATAAATCAGAGTCCGAAAACGGAACGCCATTTTTAATGCATATCCCCTGGCTTGGGCATTTATTTAAATCCACCAAGGTTACTGATACGAAGGCTGAGCTTATGATTTTTATTACTCCACATATTTTAGATAATAATTGATACATAGAACTTGATAAGGGCAAAAAAGGGCAGGGTGATCCTGCCCTTTTTTAATTTAAATATTAAGAGAATTTAGAGATGTCAGATATTCATGATTTGATTCAGGTAGGTCTTCTTGAAAGGAGTTACTCTATTCATTTTGGTGAGAATATTCTTTCACAAGTTGGAGAAGAACTTAAATCTAAAAAATTCCCCTCTAAGCTGGCCATTATTACGAATGATCGTGTCTTCCCTTTATATGGGAATCAAATCAAGGCCTCTCTTGTCACTTCCGGATATGAATGTCATTTTATAGTTGTCCCTGATGGAGAGCAATTTAAAAGTCTTTCCACTCTAGAATCAATTTATGATCAATTGATCGAAGGTGGATTTGACCGTGGTTGTGGAATCCTTGCACTTGGTGGTGGTGTCGTCGGTGATATGGCTGGTTATGCCGCAGCGTCTTTTTTAAGAGGAATCCCTTTTGTTCAGGTCCCTACGACGATTCTTTCTCAGGTGGATAGTTCCGTCGGGGGGAAGACAGGTGTTAATCATCGTCTGGGGAAAAATTTAATAGGTGCTTTTTACCAGCCAAAACTGGTTTTGATCGACATCATGACGCTTCAAACGCTCGACCCGCGAGAGATCAGGGCAGGTATCGCTGAAATTATAAAATACGGAGTCATTTATGATGCGAACTTTTTTGCATGGTTGGAAAATAATGTTGATAAATTACTTCGACTAGACTCTGAAGCGTTGCTTCATGCGGTAAAGAGATCTTGCCAAATAAAGGCGGATATTGTAGAAATTGACGAGCGTGAGGGCTCGATCAGAGCTCTTCTGAATTATGGACATACCTTCGGACACGCCATTGAGGCACTTTGTGGATATGGTGAATGGAGACATGGTGAAGCTGTAGCTTGTGGCATGATCGTCGCTAGTAAAATTTCCCAAAACCTGGGTTTGTCAGACGGGGGGGCCACCCGAAGGATAGAGGAACTGCTTCGCAGATTTAATCTTCCGATTAAGGTACCGATTTTTGATCTGAAGCAATATGTTGAAGCAATGAGTCGCGATAAAAAAGTCCGTGCAGGAAACTTGACTATGGTTCTGAATTTGGGAATTGGTCGGGCTAAACTTGTTCCGGTCTCGAATGTGGAAGATATTTTCCGCACTGCGCTCCCCGAATTGGAGGCTTGATGCATGGCTGAAAGACAACAAAACTCCCTGTTGGGGAAAATTGCTGCTTATACCGAGATTCTCGCCTCTGATCCTCGTTCAACCATCTTTGTTTCCTTGAGTGAAGCCTACCGTAAAATGGGTATGCTCGAAGATGCAGATGCCGTTGCGACTCAGGGGATAAATGAACTTCCTGATTATTGTCCTGGTCATGTCGTTCTGGCACGTATCAAATGTCAACAGGATGACCTGAAAGGGTCAGAGCTCTCTTTTACCAAGGCTTTAAGTTTAGACTCTGATAACCTCGCGGCGCTGGTTGGTTTCTCACGCGTCTGTCTGCTTCAAGAGCGCCGGGCTGAAGCACGCGCCCTTTTGTTGAGAGCAAGAGAAATTTCTCCAGCCGATTCGGTTATAAATAAACTGCTGCTCGGTTTGCCTGAATCTGAACCAGATCCAAAAACTTCGGTATCTCCAGCCGAATTAAACGTGGAACCATCCTCTCCGATAACATCCGAACCTTTTGAATCTGCCACATTGGCAGATCTTTATCGAAAACAAGGTTTAACCTCCAAAGCCCTCGAAATCTATCGTAATCTTTTGGTTCGTGACCCGGATAATCTTGAATATCGTCGTTGTATTCGTGATATTGAAATAGCAACTTCGCTTACCAGCCCAAGTCCTTCCGTTCCAATAAATGTTTCGCCCGAACAGCAAGGTTTCGAGGATATTTTATCCACGGATTTACCTTCCCCAGTAGAGGAGATGAGCAACCTCGATAAGTTCACTTCATTCAACAACGAGGATGTTGGCGCCTCTGTTCTGGCTAAGTTAAATAGACTGCTGTTTTCTATTCAAGAAAGGCGAGGGGATGTTTAGAAAATTACTAGAGAAAATGGTCAAAGATACACCCGGTGGTGTAGGCATTGTTTTGATGGGTTACGATGGAATCGCAATTGATCAATTTTTTTTGGACGTTGGAGATGTTGACCTTCAACTCGTAGCGATTGAATATTCCAATGTCGTAAAAGAAATCCATCATACCGCCGAAATACTTGGAACTGGAACTCTTCAGGAAGTCACCATAAAGACAGGACGTTTTTATGTCATCATTCACGCCTTGACTGATGAGTATTTTGTGGCGCTCACCATACGCCGTGAAGGGAACCTGGGCAAAGGCCGTTATATCGTTTTACGTGACGCCCCTGCTCTTAATCAGGCTTTGGTTTAAGATGAAATTGTTATTGTTGAATGGCCCCAATCTTAATCTTTTGGGAACGCGTGAACCCGAAACTTATGGATATCAAACCCTGGATGATATTGTTGCTGAATTAACCCATGAAGCCTCTCTTCATTCCGCTTCTCTGTCCGCATTTCAATCTAATCATGAAGGCGAATTGATTGATCAAATTCAACAAGCTCAACGGGATGAGGTTTCAGGAATCATCTTTAACCCCGGTGGGTTGACTCATAGTAGCATCGCATTACGCGATGCAATTGCCGGAGTATCAATTCCAACAGTCGAAGTTCATCTTTCAAACATACACGCGCGAGAAGCTTTTCGTCATACTTCCTATATCGCGGGTGTTTCTTTGGGGCAGATCTGTGGATTTGGTCCCAAAGGTTATGCCCTCGCCCTGGATGCTCTCATATCTTTTCTGGCGCATAAATGACAGCAGCGAGTTCCACTTTTTGTAAGAGGGTTGTTACTGAATGCGCTTTGGATGCACTTGTTTTTTTTGATTTAAAAAATATACGTTATTGCTGTGGATTTAGTGGCACAGATGGTCTTTATGTTTATCATCCTTCAGGGGATTGGTTTTTGACCGATTCACGTTATCAGGAACAGGCCAGTAATGAAGTCATTGCTTCAGGGCAATCCTGTTATCAAAATAAAATCGACGGTCTTATCGACCTGCTTCTTGGTGCTGGGTATCATAAAGTAGGGTTTGAAGCTGATAGCGTCAGCGTCTCTCGACTCAATGACTTAACGCAGCGTTCCAGCCAACTCGAATGGGTTCCGGTTGCTGAGCAACTCAGACCCTTGAGAGGGGTTAAGTCTGATAGTGAAGTTAATCTGTTACAGCGGGCAGCTGATTTGAACGCGGTTGCCTTTTCTGAAATTGAGTCGTTGATCAGGCCCGGAATAACCGAGTTGCACATAGCGCAAGAGCTCGAATTTTCCCTCCGCCGACTCGGCGGCGAAGATAGAGCATTCGAATTTATTGTTGCATCAGGTCCTCGAGGGGCAATGCCGCATGGTGTAGCTACTGACCGTGTGCTAGAGATTGGTGATATGGTCACCATTGATTTTGGAACCCGGGTCGGTGGATATCACTCAGATGAGACTGTCACTGTCGGTTTAGGACAGGTTGATAAAGATCTGCGACACATTTTTGATGTTGTTCTTGAGGCTCATGATCTTGCGATGGGGGAGGCAAAGCCTGGAGTTGTTTTGGCCGATCTGGACGCAGTCGCGCGACGTCATATTGAGGCTGTTGGTTTTGGCGGTTATTTTGGGCATGGTCTTGGCCACGGGGTTGGGCTTGATATTCATGAATACCCGACGGTTTCAAACAAAGGTCTGGATAAATTGCAACCCGGAATGGTCATCACTATAGAACCGGGTATATACATGCCTGGACGCGGAGGGGTCAGGGTTGAAGATACTATCTTGATAACCGAAGATGGATATCGAGCTCTGACGAGCATCCCAAAAAAATTTCGAGCTCTGACCTAGTTAGGGCATTTCCGGCTTTTTGTCGGTTTCGCAATATGCAAGGAGTATAAAATGGAAATTAAAGATCTGAAATTACTTATAAAAATGATGACTGACACCGATATCTCAGAATTCCGCATGGAGACAAAGGATGAAAAAATTGTAATCAAGCGGGGCCCAGAGAAGGAGTATGTTCAGATGGCTACATCTTATGCCGCACCGCAGAATATCATAACTGCGCCTGCTGCGGCGGCATCTGCCCCAGCTATGGCCGCTGGTCCAGCTGTAGCCACTGTCGATGAGAGATATGAGACTATCCTTTCACCTATTGTTGGAACCATGTACCAAAAGCCCGCACCAGATGCTGCCAAATTTGTTAAAGCCGGAGATGTCGTTGAAGTGGGACAAACTTTATGTCTGGTTGAGGCAATGAAATTGTTTAACGAAATTGAAGCTGAATTTAAATGTCGTATCATCGAAATTCTCAAAGATGATGCTACTCCCGTTGAGTATGGTGAAGCTTTGTTCCTGGTTGAACGTCTCTGAGCGAATTATCGTCATATTGTAATGACGCTACTGCACCACAAGGCTGGATTGTCACAGTCGGGAGAAAAATAATGTTTCATAAAATTTTGATTGCTAATCGTGGTGAAATTGCGGTTCGCATCATTCGAGCCTGTAAAGAACTTGGAATTAAAACGGTTGCTGTTCATTCTGATGTCGATTCAGAGGCTTTGCACGTCAGTTTGGCCGATGAGTCAATTTGTATCGGTCCGGCGGCTAGCGCTAAAAGTTATCTCAACATGAGAGCCATCATCAGCGCGGCCGAGTTGGCTGACGCTGATGCGATTCATCCAGGTTATGGGTTTTTGTCAGAAAATGCCGAGTTTGCAGAAATTTGTGAACAGTGCGGATTGACGTTCATTGGGCCGACCGCTGACAATATGCGTAAGATGGGTGATAAAATCAGTGCGCGTCAGACGGTGACCGCGGCGGGGGTTCCAATTTTGCCAGGAACCAACGAGAGTGTCGAGACCACCGATGAGGCCATCAGGATTGCTGCCGAAATCGGCTATCCTGTCATCATCAAGGCTTCTGCGGGAGGTGGCGGCAGGGGCATGAAAATTGTGCACTCTCCGGCGTCCCTGCCCAATGCCCTCGCTACCGCGCGAACGGAGGCGCAGGCCGGTTTCGGTAAGGCAGATGTTTACATAGAAAAATTTTGTGAGCATCCCCGTCACGTCGAAATCCAAATTCTGGCGGATAAGCATGGCAATGTTATACACCTTGGTGAACGTGACTGTTCTATCCAGCGTCGTCACCAGAAGCTGGTTGAAGAATCTCCCTGCCCGGTCATGACCCCTGAACTCCGGGAGAGGATGGGGGCCTGTGCCGTGGCTGCTGCGAAAGCGGTTAACTATTCCAGTGTCGGGACCATTGAGTACCTGCTTGATACGGATGGCAGTTTCTACTTTATGGAAATGAATACCCGCGTTCAGGTCGAGCACCCTGTGACCGAGATGGTGACCGGAGTTGATATCATCAAGGAACAGATTCGTTCAGCAGCAGGCTTGGAACTGCGTTACAAACAGTCTGATATCAAAATTACCGGTCACGCTATTGAGTGCCGGATTAATGCGGAAGATCCTGAAAAATTTACCCCGTTTCCCGGAAAAATCACTGGTTACCATACGCCTGGCGGAATGGGCGTGCGGGTTGAAAGTGCCATGTATGACCAGTATACGGTCCTGCCGCACTATGACTCCATGATCGGGAAATTGATCGTTCATGCAGATACCCGTGAGGATGCCATCAATCGTATGAAAGTTGCGTTAGACGAATACATTATCGAAGGAATTAAGACCACAATCCCCTTTCATCAAAAACTGATGAATAATAAACAATTTTGTGATGTAGATTTTGATACCAACTTCCTTGAGCGCACCAAAATTTGAACATTTTGTATCATGCGTTGAGGCCAGTTATAGGAACAATTCAGGGATATTGAAAAAATAACTATTCATAAACTACAGGCGGGGTCTCCTCCGCCTGTTATGTTTAGTGTAGTGCCCGGTTGAGCGAGGATAACTGAAAAAGGAGTCAGGGTTGAAAATGCAGTACTGCCGGGGGTTACGGGTAGGATACATCCCATATTTAAATTGTGTCCCTTTTTTCCATTATCTCGCGGAACTTGGATTTTCCGGATCAATCATCACCGGTGTCCCCACGGCACTGAACCATATGCTGCAAATTGGAGAGATTGATATCAGCCCCTCATCCTCGTTTGAGTATGGGCAGAATTATCATGATTATGTCCTGCTCCCTGGACACTCTATATCAGCCTGTGGCCCGGTTAAGAGTGTTCTGCTGTTTAGCCCCTGTCCCCTGGATAAACTTCAGAACTACAAAATTGCGGTAACCGGGGATTCAGCGACCTCTATTAATTTATTGAGGATTCTGTTGCGCGAATACGTAGGCATAAGGCGTGTGGATGATTTTGTTCCCACCACCGCGGTCGAGTCTCTCATTGCAGAAAAGAAACCGGGATTGTTGATCGGTGATCGTGCAATGGTTCAGGCGATGAACCTGCCTGAGGGTATGCATTGCTTTGATCTGGGAGAGCTCTGGCTTTATTACACAGGTTTACCCTTTGTGTTCGCATTGTGGATCCTACGTCGTCAGAGCGTCCAGCGTCTAAAGAGCGAGGTACTTGATCTGCAAAGATTGCTGGGTGAATCCATAGGGAAGGCACTGGGAGACCTTGCTGG
Organism: Geopsychrobacter electrodiphilus DSM 16401; assembly: GCF_000384395.1. Classification (NCBI taxonomy): domain Bacteria; kingdom Pseudomonadati; phylum Thermodesulfobacteriota; class Desulfuromonadia; order Desulfuromonadales; family Geopsychrobacteraceae; genus Geopsychrobacter; species Geopsychrobacter electrodiphilus. Next base: position 2,108,621 of record NZ_ARWE01000001.1, on the reverse strand, counting down.
CCTTGCCCTTAAACATGGAGCATCACCAGAAGAGCTACCATTTCTTGTTAATTATTGGCAGACCATCGATTATTCTTTATCTCCAAAACATCTACAGGGCCTTGAGCTTTATTACCGTCTCTGCTTGAAATATAAATATTTAACGGATTCGCCAGCAATAGAGTTCTTTCAAGGTTGACAGATTTCGTAGAATCACTAAGATATGACCCCACGCCCGGGTGGCGGAACTGGTAGACGCAAGGGACTTAAAATCCCTCGGACGTAAGTCTGTACGAGTTCGATTCTCGTCCCGGGTACCATAAGAAGATCAAGGGCCTAGCTTAACTGCTAGGCCCTTTTTCTTTTGTTAATATCTTCATTAATCACATTTACAGGCAGATTAACCAGACGGCAGGGGCGCTCTGGCGAATTGGGTTGTTGGAGTTTTGAATCATATTATTCATCGTAGGTCGGCATATCGATTAGACGGTAAGAGCCGAGGTTAAAAAGGGGCATGGTTTCTATGGAGGAGACACCTCTTTGGTGTGAAAGACAAAATGTCGATTTTTTTTACTTAGTGGTTATTGATGTTTAAATTTTCCTTTAATATTGGGAATTTATTGGTGTGGAATAGATATTGCTCTCTTGAATATCGAAGTTAACCCTCTCTTACTGATTAGGTGCTCCCATGAAAAAAATCAGAATAGTTCTTATTGCTTATATTTGTATTGTTGTTAGTGCTTCTACTGCGAGTGCCCTAACTTTTTACCAATGGGATTACGGTGGTACTGACCTTTATTCTGGTGAATATATGTTCACGGTTTTGGGCAATCTAAAAAATAATGGCGGTTTCTTTAGCGCTAATGATACAGAAGCAACAATGGCACTTTCTGATATGAAAAGCGCTGCAGAAAATTGGTTCACGACGAGAGCTTTGGTGCGTGACGTTGATTTCACATTTTACTCAAAAGTTGATGCAGCGGATAACATCAATGGCAATATGACCATATCTTATGCTAGTGATAATCGGTCCGGGACATGGGCTACTGCTGCACCAATTGAATTTTATACCGTTAAGGGATCCAATGAATTTGCTTTATACTGGATCAATGGTGGTGCAGATTCTGGCGATTGGAGTACGCGACATCTCGTTAATGGTGGCTCAAATCAGCCCGGGATTTCTCATCTTAGTACTTGGAATGAAGTCAGTATTGTCCCTGAACCGTCAACGCTTTTACTTCTTGGTGCTGGTCTGATAGGCCTAGCCTGGAGCCGTCGGAAAAGTTAACACATTTTCTATTTCAAAATGAAATTCAAAAAGCCTCGGCATTAATGTCGGGGCTTTTTGAATTTCGGTTTGTCGTTGTCGGGGTGAGTAATCCCTCGGCTGTATTTGCGATCCCGTACTTTCACAATTTTCGCCAAAAATAAAGTCAGACCGCAGGCATTATGCCGATATTGTATGGGGCCAGAAGGGGATGGAACACCGGAAGGAATTCCACGGAACAGGGTGTAATGATGCGTGTATTTTGGTTGAAGACCTTTTCTTTTTGAACGAGGTTTTGCACCGCGCCGCTGAGATACTGCTACGCCAACCAGAGCTTTTGATCACGCTTAAACTGGTGACCGACTATTTTCGGTGTGATATTGCAGAACTGCGCCTACTTGGCCAAAATCGACAGATATCACGGATGCGTGCGCGGGCTGCCAGGGTGGTGAGCGAGGGGAGTGCTGCGACTTTGTCCGCGTTTGGTCAGTGGTTAGCACTAGCAGGCCGTTGAAAAACTAGCCGGGATTTTTCCTCTTCTCTCCCGAAAGCTTTTTTTGATCTTTGACAATCTGTGTTTCGTTAATTCCTGGCTGAATGTCCTTGTTTTGAAGTCAGATGGCTTCGTTTTCTGCCATTATTCGACGGTTTTCGCCTTTTCTGGCTATGTTGCCCAGATCAGATTTCGCATTCGGATCAAATTGTAAGCGGTCATGGCAAATTCAAACATCCAGCCAACCAGATCAAGACCTCGATGGCGCGTCTTACGCAAATATCCTATGGTTTTGAGCCAACCGAAGATCTCTTCGACTCGCTTACGGATTCTCTGGCTGACCCGGTAGCCTTCATGGCGAGTGGTTCGTCCATCGATAGCTGTTCCCTTATCTTTCTGAGCCACATGAGGCGTTGCCAAAAACTCTCGCAGGCCATCGACAAAAGCCGGGACATCGTAGCCTTTGTCTCCGCCTACCGTGATCTGGTTGGTTCCCGGCAGGTTTTCGACCATTTCCAGAGCGGCATCCCATTCAGCGGTGCCGTTAGCCAGGGTCAGACGACTGTCGACCACCAAGCCGTTGCGGTTCTCCATAAGGGCGTGCCCCATGTAGCAGAGCTTCGCTTCCTTGCCTTTGCCCTTTTTGAGGAGCCGAGCATCCGGGTCGGTTGTGGACTGATGGGTGTCGTTTTTGCGTTTCTGCCCTTTAAAATCAACATCGGGGTTACGGCCACCCGCCGCTGGTGGGTCTTGGTCCTGATCATCCTTGGGCCGAAAACTTTTCATCGAGGCCCAGGCTTCGATGAGGGTCCCATCCACAGTAAAGTGATCCTTCGACATCAGTCCAGCCCGCTCGGCAAGTCCCTTGGTCGCCTGGAAGAACGCTGTCGCCACCTCGAATTGCATCAGGCGCTCCCGGTTTTTGGAGAAGGTGGAATGATTCCAGACCTTGTCATCCATGGACAGTCCGACGAACCAACGAAACAGCAGGTTGTAATCCAGTTGCTCGACCAACATTCGCTCGCTGCGGATGGAGTAGAGCACTTGCAGCAAAGAGGCCCGTAAGAGTTGCTCCGGCGGAATCGATGGCCGACCGGTATGCGAATACATCTCCCGAAACAAGGGGGCCAGATCATTCAATGCGTTATCGACCATGATCCGGATTGGACGCAGAGGGTGATCTTTGGGAACCCGTGCTTCCGGGGAGACATAACTGAACATGGCTTGCTGGTTTTGGTCTTCGCCGCGCATAACGGTTTCTCCTGCAATATCTGATAGTTATGCGCAAAATTATAACAAAATTAACCCTCTGATTCTAGCAAAATCAAGGGTTTAGCCCATTTGTTTTTCAACAACCTGCTAGATGTAAGCACCCTAAGTTCGGCCATCGGGCGTTTACGGGAAAGAGCAAAAACTGATAGTGAGTTCCAAGCGGACATGGCGGCTTGGAGGAGGCGGTTGGTTGAGTTTGAAACTTTGCAAGCTTGACTCCATATCCATTCCAGCGATGTCGAAAAGGTTTACAGAAGATGTTGAAAGCAAAATGTAATCCCTAACTACCCGGAATAATTGGATAAAAAAAATGGCATTTATTTTGCTACTAGTATCGCTAGCTTGCAAATATTAAATCCAAATGAGTAACAACAACTTATGGCACCCCGAGGAGGGGAAGGAGATAACAATGAAAAAAGCAATTTTTACGATTATAGGAATTTTGGCTAGTGTCAGTCTATCTTTTGCGACACCGATTGTAAATGGTCCAGCAGGTACTCTAACATCAACTTTTGATTCTTATCTTTACCATGACAGTGGTACTGAGGCATTTTCATTAACCGATGTGGATGGTACCTCTGATGATGCTAGCGCATATTTGTTTTTTGAATATGCTGGTTTCGCCTCGTCCAATATCTTTGGATTGTACACTTATGAAATAGATAGTCTTGGACATGTTGTTGTTTCCGATAATTTGGATATTTTTACCGGCCCAATGTCTGATGGAGCATCTATCACTGTTGCTTTTGATTTTTCAAATGGGACAGTTACCAATAATTATTCGAGTGAATCTATTGGTATTGATAGGAATGCTTTTGGGTTTTATCTTACAACGCCTGAGAATAATACTTTCTATACTCATACTTCTTTGAATCTAGATAACTCTGACCACTTCTTAACCTTTGACACAAGGAATAATGTTGGCCTTGATTTGAATGGTTCTGACTTTGTTCTCGCGATGGAAGATTTGGCATACCCTGGAAGTGACGCTGATTATAACGATATGGTCGTTGGTGTGACTGATATCGCTCCCGTACCAGAGCCAGGCACTCTGCTTCTCCTCGGTTGCGGCCTGATCGGTCTGGCTTTTCTGAAGCGTCGTAAGCAAGCCTGATTGAAAATTCCCTGACCAGGGATCTTAAGTGTCAACCAAGAAAGAGGGTGGTGCGAATGCATCGCCCTCTTTCTTGGTTGTGACGGGGCAATGGCTGTAAAGAAAACCGACAGACAGTCTGTCTGTCCAATCCACGAAACTCAGAACGCTCTGTTTATCCCACCAATCTGCGCAGATAGGTTCTGTTTGGTGCTGATGACTTGCAACTATCGATCTTTGGCTGAAAGGAATTAATCATCTTCATAGGTGACTTCTGTGATCACCCAACAGATCCAACTACAAATCTTCTACCAAAAATACCATCTCCCGGTCTGCAACACATAAATCCCCAAAGTAAAGTTAGTCACAGCATGGGCCAGAATACATTGCGCAATGCTTTTGGTTTGGTACAGCAGCAGGGTGTAAACCATGCCAGCCATGACTCCGGCGATAATAAAATGATGCTCAAGGCCGAAGAGGGCGGCGCAGATCAAAAAAGAAACCCAGGTGAACTGACCGATGGGGATTTTTGAAAAGTCGCTGTTGATGATGTAGCGCAATAAAAAGGAACGCCAGAAAATCTCTTCCATGATCGGGACCACGAGAGCAGCGCCAGCGATGCGGCTGAGGACAATCATATGTCTGGTCAGTTCATTTGTATAGACTCTGGGGTCAAACCCTGTCGGAGCATCTTGTCCTGGTAAAGTCCAATCCATCTTGACCCATAGAACAAATACGACCAGACCCACAGAAATGCTGAGAAGATTGTTTTTAACATTATAAAAATCGCGAAGGCTGATTTCAGAATATTTTCCCCATAAAAAAATCAGCAAACAGGTCACGACCAGCACCTTGAGGGGATAAAGCAGGTAGATAGACTGATCTGATAATGCGAAAATACCCTCTCGATTAAAATAGCGAAGTCCGCCTTCGATGCCAACAAACACCATATATATTGCGAATGGTGTGATTCTGGCAAAAGATTCCAATTTCACCATGTGTCCTCCTGATTTTTTGTAGAATAGAGCAATGCAGAATTGATATATGTCGATGACTTTATCAGATAAATTGTGACATTTTATTAGTAATAGTGGAAAAATTTATTTTTATGTCATTTTGCATCATTATGTTTTGCATCAAATATCCAAAGTAATTAGTTGACCGCGTATGAAAAAACTATTCGTATTATCAATGCTTTAACTATTTTTTTAAAAAAGGAATTTGTTTTTTTACTTCGCTCTATCAACTACCAAACGAACCATAAACATCTCATGCCCGTGTTTTAGGTCCCTTGAGGCGAGGTGAAGAGAACGCAGAGAAAAACTTTGAGTTTGTTGGTTTAATGCCTAACTTCAACTTGTGGTAAATCTTCCTCAGACAGCTTTACGGCTGCAGGAAAGCTTTTGTGTTCATCTGTTGTAGATTTGCGGAATTCTGTTAACCTTCTGATTATTGGTTCTTATTTGTTCTTATTGAATCTATTTTCTGACCGATGGTTGTTGTTGCTTTTATTTTCAGAGGGGTTTTTATTTGTCTGATTCCGGACAGGTTTACTTGATTGGTCATAACGGGTTGCAGAATGACCTGATTGCTGGGCATATCGCCAGTCAGTTGGGTTTGGATTGCCGAATTATTGATGACCTCGGTAAGCTTCCGCGAATGTGCATTCCCAATCAGCAGGCAAAATTGCTGGTCCTCTGTGATTGCAGGGGCTGGTGCAGTGATGATTTTCAAGAATTTTTAAATAATATTGAGCCGGATGTCTTTTCAACTAGCCTGATGGCATTTATTAACCTTGGTGTTGGACTTGAGATCGAAAATATTGCCCTGGGTTATGGCGTTCGTGGTTTTTTTTACGAAGTTGACAGCGCTGCCAGTTTGATCAAGGGGGTGGATGTATTATTTAGCGGTGATTATTGGGTGTCCAGACAGAAAATTATTGATTGTCTGGCTCTAGGTAAAAATAATGCTTCCGGCCCAAAAAAGAGACGTCCTGTCGAGAAAATTCTAACAGCCAGGGAGATTGAAATTCTGTCGATGATTGCTATGGGGGGGGGTAACGATGCGATTGCTGAAAAGCTTTGCATCAGTCCTCATACTGTTAGAACTCATGTTTATAATATTTTTAAAAAAATCAAAGTTCCCAGTCGTCTACAGGCGTCTTTGTGGGCAGCCAAGAATTTCTAAAGGTATTCCTCCCGTTTAATCCTGCCATATCCAATTACTACACAGACCTAGAATATCAGAGTGGGGTTTATCCACTCATCCTCTGTCTACGAAATTTGTATCAGATCTCTAATTAATAAATACGTATAAAAATAGGAGTTCTGTCTTATTGTTAATTAACCCTCTCCGCATATACTCGTTATCCTTGCAACCTTGGAAGCCCGCCGGGATTTTTAGGTTTAGCTGCGATTTCAATAACTTGGACAGCATCCTAGCTCTTTGTTGCTTCATAGCTAAAAACCAGAACCTTCAGATGAAGCAATATTTTAGCTTAACCATCCAAGTTTTCGCTTCGGCCTTGGTAAATCTGACAGCGAGCAGGTACGTACGGCGGCGTTTAGTAACAGCTTGTTAATTATCACAAGATGCTTTGGGGGATGGCATGACTTACACTTTTCCAAGAGCGTTAGAACGATTTGATATTGAGTTGTCAGCTCTTGTGGAAATCCTCGAATCTGATCAGCAGAATATCTTTTGTTACCCAATGACTCGTGATTTATCAGGGGATGGCGGGTACTTTCATACCACAAATCCATTCCCAGAAAAGACCCGGATAAAAATAGGTCTGATTTTCGAAATTAATAAACCCGAAGTTGAGACAGAAAAGGAGCATTTCTTTCTTGAATTTACAGGGCAGGTCATACGTGCAGAGAAGACCGGGATGGCAGTTCGCTTCGATCGGAATTATCTGCACATGCCGATCAATCTGCCGGTAGGATTAAATAAAAGCAATAATTAAAGAGGGGTTTTTATGCTATCCAAAACTAAACTTTTTCGGAATGTTTGTTGCCTGCTGACCCTTGTGCTTCTGCTTGCAGGGTGTGGTCAGTCCAAAGAAAGCTTATTAAAACAAGGCAATCAGCTTAGCTCTCAAGGGAATTATCGCGGTGCTATCGTCCTGTATAAAAACGCTCTTGAAAAAGATGCCAACTATTTAGAAGCACGAACCGAGTTGGCCAATGCTTATTTGGCTACCGGGAGTTTCGACAAGGCGGAAAACGAATATAAAAAGGTATTGCACCAAAACCCTGCATCTACCGAACTTCTGCTAAAACTGGCCAAGGTTTATTTGGGCCAGAAAAAATCAGAGGCGGCACTCCTCGCTTTGGATGAATACCATTCTTCCATGCCGGAAACATCTGAATTATTCACCTTATATGGCCAGGCGCACGGCTCCTCAGGCGATTTTGATGCTGCCGAGAAGTTTTTCAAAAAAGCACTCCAACTGGATCCAAAGGCTATCCCACCACGCTTGAACCTGGCCAAGGTTTATCTGCAACGCAAAGATTTAACCGCTGCGCGTCAACTGCTTAAAGCAATTATCCTTCAGGATAAAATGAACGTTCAGGCTTATTATTTGCTGGCCGGTATTGAAACCCGCGACGGCAAACGGGATGCTGCACTTGATGTTTATAAGGCGCTGGTGGCTGTCCAGCCTCAAGAGATCCAGGCACTCTATATGGTTGGATTACTGCAGATGGATAAAGGAGAACTGAGTGAGGCGCAAAAGACGGTTGACTCGTTGCTGACCAGATTTAAGGATCGTCCGGAAGGCCAGCGTTTGAAAGGCTTATTGCTCTACCATCAGGGAAAATTTAATGAGGCAGTGCAGACCTTCGAAGCCTCAATTGTCAAGCAACCACATCTTCTTGCATATTTTTTTATGGGGTTGAGTCATTTCAGTTTGAATCAGCTTGAACTTGCGCTCAATGATTTTCAAAAGGCCCTCGACCTGAACCCGAACTTTGAAAGGGCACGGGTTCTGGTTGCCATGACCCTGCTTAAACAGAAGCGGATTGATGACGCTATCACTGAAATTGAGAAAGTTCTGCGCTCCAACCCTGATAATGCATATGCCCATAATATTCTCGGTAGTGCATACCTGGCCAAGGGGCAGTTCGATGATGGAATGGCTGAACTGGACAGGGCGACTGAGATCGATCCTGGGTTGGCGGACGCCCATCTGAAACAAGGTATTTTTCATCTGGCAAAGGGCGAAGGGATCCAGGGCGAGGCGGATCTGGTTAAAGCGGTAGCGGCCGCTCCCGAAGTGCTCAACAGCCGTCTGATGTTGGTGACTCATTATCTGCGACAAAAAAATTACTCGGGGGCAATTGAAACACTGCAGGCAGGTATTAACGGATCCCCCAACGATGCTCTGCTCGATAACTACCTGGCTGCCGCCTATTTTTCGCAAAAAAAGCCTGAGCTTGCCCTGCAGTCTTTGCAAAACGCCAAGAAGGTCAATCCGGACTACCTGACGCCATATTTTAATCTCGCCTCTTATTATG